>CAVKNR010000018.1:0-13748 GCA_963657575.1 Sodaliphilus sp. | reverse complement strand
CGCAACGCGTTGCGCTGAGTCCTGAGGCTGTTGCAATGAAAATGAGAATCAAGGCATGCCTGCGGGTCGAACCCGTCGCCCTCCTCCGCGGCCATCTCCCGGAGCGCCGCGTCTATAATCTCCTGTAGGTCATCGTGTCTCTCGTTCACCTCAATGGTCCTCCTAACGCCGGCGTGTTGGCACCACCAGCGTAGTGGCGGCGGGGAGGCACGGTGGCCATTATTCGGTGACCGGGATTGGTCAAAATAGTTTGACTATTAGCGGCTAAAATCGCCCGGCGCTAACACTGACTTTTCAAATTAGCTGCTAAATAGAACTGGTTGTGGTGACGTCAAGAATCTTTCGCAAATTGATTTAACCGGCCTCACCCTCGTCCTCTTCTAGCCCTCCGTCTTTCACTCCGGCTCGTCCATCTCCTCAAGCTTGGACATGTCCAGGTACTACCTCTTGCCCCACTCGTGCGCTGCAATGTACTTCAGTCTCGCCGTCGCCAGCATGAGGGCCGAGCTGCCGTCCGGGAAGGTTCCGACGACCCTCGTCCTCCTCCTGATCTCGCGGTTGATGCGCTCGATCTCGTTGTTCGTCCTGATCCGGCGCCAGTGCTCCGGCGGGAATTCCGTGTAGGCAAGCGTCTCGGCGAACCCGTCGCGCACCGTCCTCGCGGCCGCCCCGAGCCGCATCGACTCCAGCTTCTCCGCCACCTCCTCGGCCTTTCTGGCGCATGCCTCGCGCGATTCCTGTGCCTGGGTCGCTTTCAACATGCGCGCCGCGGCTTTCCGCCTGGTCATGGGCACCCGCTCCAGCACGTTGCGGTAGAAATGCACCGTGCAGCGCTGGCAGCGGGCCCCGGGGAACACCTCCACGAGCGCGCCGAGCATCCTCACGCACTTGTCTCGACCTTCCCGGCTCCAATGGCGAGCTTTCTGGCGTACCGGACGCTGCGGTAGGCCTCCCAGCCCGCCTTCCTCTCGTAGCGCTCGGCTCTGACGAGCTCGGACGCCTCCTCGTCGAGCAGCGCGTTGATCGTTTCCTCGACGGTCTTCCTCACCAGATTCTTTATGTCCTTGCGCAGCGACTCCTCGTCGGTTGGTACGATGTTCGCAGATGCGTCCCGTGCTCCCTTCGTCAATGATTTGTTGTTTAGCCGCTGGAATCCATATGACGGGGCGCGGGCCGTGTTCCGCTATGCGGTTGTCAATTTGCGAAAGAAATTATGTGGCACCTCTGAATCCCCGAGATGCGACTGGTTATCAGCATCAATGGAAAAGCTCTCTTCCTTGGCATCAAGGTGCCGCTGAATGCGGTCGGCATATTTCTCGGCCCATTCATCGGCCTTGCCATTTCGCACAAAGTAATTGTTGGACAGGTCGGTCGAGAGGTAGGCGTAGTCATCCTTCTGGTAGTTAGCCGTGTGGTCGGAGTGGGCGATTGCCATGAGCTCGTCGGTCAGGCCAAAGTACAGATGGCGTTGGTCCAGGTCTCCGTACCAGTTGTCGCTGGTGTCGTCCCAGGTTAGGTCCATCTGGCACCATTTGCCGTCGATCTTTACTGCGTTTCAGGTGTGGCCGTTGCCGGTGATGCGGCCGTTGGCGATGCCCGCGGCGTCAAGGAGCTTGGAGTAGATGCGCTGGTAGCTCTCGCAGGTGCCCTGGTGGCGCGTGAGGCCGCTCTCGGCCGAGCACCAGTTGAGGTTGTGGTCGTACTCCAGCTGGTCGAGCGTCCAGTCGTGGAGCCACAGCGCCCTGTCGTAATCCGAGCCGTCTGTCTGTTGCCTGCACTGGGCCACGGCGTTGTTGACGATCTGCGTGACGCTCGGGCGGGCGGCGTCGTTTACGGTCACCCCCGCCGTGGTGCGCATGTAGTAGATCCCCTTGTCGTTTTGGGGGTCGTTTCTGTCGTTGTCCATAAAGTAGAAGTAGATGCGGTACGTGCCCGATGCCGTGAAGTCAAAGGTAAAGTCGTGGCCCGCGGTGCCCAAGCTGCAGTAGCTGGCCCATGCCGGGCGCGACGGGTCGCAGGCGCTCTCATGGCTGCCGCCGTCCCAATAGGTGGGCACGTCCATGCGCGCCTTGGCCTGGGACGAGCCGTTGGTCTGGGTTACGTGGAAGGTCGTCGCGGTGCCCGCGGGGGCGTCGTTCCACGAGACGGTGAAGGTGACGCCGTTTTGGCTTGCGGTGGCGGAGTGGGCGTAGGTGGTTTCCGCCGCGGTGGAGATCGCCTCTGGCGTGCCGTTGGTTTGGGCGCGGAGGGATGGGGCGGGGGTGTCGGTTGCGGCGGCGGTGGCGTCAGCGCTTTCCGTGTTGACTGCGCTGGTGCCGCTGGATGTCGCGGTGCTGTCCTCTGCGGTATCTGCTGTCGCGTTTGTGTTTGCGCCGTCTTCGGCCTTGCCTGCGTCGCCGGTCGAGGAGTCGGCCTGTGCCCGCTGCTCGGCTGTTGCCTGAGGCTGCATGGCTTCTGCGACGGCTGGCATAGGCAACGTTGCACTGACCATGGGCGTGCACGCGATCGCGCAGAGCAGGTAGTAAAGGGGTCGTTTCATAGCGGAGCCTCTCGGTGAGCAGCCAATAGGGTCCGAAGGCAGCTCCAGGCCAGCACTCCGTACATATTTTGCTAGGTTAATTTTAGGGGAACAAGACTGCGGATAGGGGGTCCCGTTAATAAAATTGGGGCACGGATTATGTTCCGCACCCCTCAAATCAAATGCTGTGCCGTATTGTTGGCAATCAGCGGTTATTCAGGATGGTTCCTACGCCTCCGTGGGCTCCACGCCCAGCTCGTTGCGGACGAGCTGGAAGGCGGCGGCGATGGCCTTGTCCATGTCGTAATACTTGTAGCCGCCCAGGCGTCCGGCAAAGATCACGTCGCCCTCCTGCGCCGCCAGCTCCTCGTACTGCTTGTAGAGGGTCTCGTTCCTGGCGTCGTTGATGGGGTAGTAGGGCTCGTCGCCGGGCTTCCAGTCGGCCGGGTACTCGCGCGTGATGACGGTCTTGTCCTGCGTGCCGAACTCGAAGTGCTTGTGCTCGATGATGCGGGTGTAGGGGACCTCGCGCTCTGTGTAGTTGACCACGGCCACGCCCTGGTGGTCGGCCTCGTCGAGGGTCTCGGTCTCGAAGCGCGGGCTGCGGTACTCGAGCGTGCCCAGCCTGAAGTCGTAGAACGCGTCGATGGGGCCGCAGTAGATCGTCTTGGCGGCGATATCGGGCTGGGCGGCGGCCAGCTCCTTGGGCAGATGGGGCTGGAGGTGGGTTATGGGTTGGATGGTGGTGTTGGCCACAGGTTATCCCCGGTTATTCTGCAGGGTAAAATTATTTTGTAATAACCGAGTAAATTTGACCTTGGCGCGCGTGATTGTCTGGTTTTGTTTGGAGGAAGTTTCATCTTGCATCGCTCTATGTTTATTTCTGCTGGAGAGTTTGGTCAGCCCCTTGATAGCTCAGTTATTGCGAGGATGTTTAATTGCATTCAAGGTGACTTGGATGGTTTTATTGCTGCATTGGAAAAGGCGGAATTTGAATGTAGGCTGCCAGCTCTAAGTTCTCTTTGGGCTGATGTCCGCCATGAAAATGCTCAAGAAATATTGCATAATCAGCTTCGTGTTGATGGCATGTACTTACAGTTTCCTGAATACGTTAGTCTACCTAAGGGGGCGACTGTTTTTCGCGCGCGAAGTGTCTCTTCTTCTCTCGATTATGGAGCTCAGTTTATTGACCAGGGTCAACTGTGGGAGCCACCGAATAATTGCGTGACCAATTTTGGGCGATTAAACAAACCCGGTGAGAGCTATTTATATGTCAATTGCGGTGACCCAGTCACTACGCTTGACGAAGCCAGGGTGAATGTTGGTGACCAATTTGCTTTGATTGCGTATGAGGTCGCTAGACCTATTAAAGCTATTGGTATTGGTATTTATATTCCTTCCGAAGTGCGTAGGCTGTTTGGGCAAAGCCCGGCTGCATTCGGACAATACTGCCTGCTGCATGATTATTTGCATCAAGAGTTTTCTCGCCCCTTTGAAGTTCTCGGTGAGACTACCTATCAATTGAGCAATGCAATTGTTGATGAGTTTTATTCATACGAACCCTGTGTTGCTTATAGTCCTGTGGGCGGTGGCAGAGGGCTTAATTTAAGAATGACTCCGGATGCCGCACATGGAAATTTGGAAATTCGAGGGGTATATTTTGGAAAGCGCTCCGCCAACGCGCTTAAATCAATGATTGTCGACTTTGGGCGCTGGCATTATTCCAGTAAAGCTGGACGTTACCTGTGTCTTGAACATTCCAAGAACCCTGTTTGTCTTAATCATCTGTTTTTTGAAGATGAGCTTGTCTGTCCAGGAACTGAGTGCGAATCGGAGTTGTACTCGTTTTGCGGCTATCGTCCCAACAGGCATGGCCATGAACTATTAGCTTTACGATAGGGGGGGGCACAGCGCGATTTAAATAGGCCAGGTATTTTGAAATTATAACTGGCTGTTGTCGCTATCGAGGTCATTGCTGCATCTGCTCCAGGGTGATCGCACAAAGGTAACTGTTGCTTTAGCGCACGGGGTTTCTTCTTGAACTTATAATTCGGTTGAGGTTTTACGTGCATTTAGTTGGTGGGCCAGTGTATCAGGGGATCCTGATGGGGCACACCCTAGGAGCCATGGAGGCCTCGAACGGATTGCCCTGTTCGCCAGGCAGACCATGGTAGTAGTTGGCAGCATAGATGTAGAAATGCCCGTTTATTAGGTCGTCGATGTATGCCTCTCTGGGTTCGAACTTGAGTGGACATGCGATGTTGCCGTTTTGACGCTAGACGTCCTTTCATGGGCGGTGTTTCTTCGGGCCGATTCATACATCCGGGATTCAAGGGGGGATTACTTTGGCAGATTTATTTCATGTTTTGCCGCTTCAATCGGTGAGCGACGAAGCTCAGGAAGCGCTTTCAAAGATTGAATATCTCGAGGGCGATTCTGCAACCAAAGTGAAAGAGTATGACGGTGTTGTGCGGTCACTTTGGGAGGTTAACCAACTGTATGAACAGTTTCGATGGAACTACGGTGAACTGCGGCGCCTGGTTCCGTGCGATCGGTTTGACTCCTTGCCCGACGGTTTTACCAGCGGTGGTTTTGGCGAAAGGACTGTTGTTAACGCCGCCTTTGGTAATTATGTATCCGCAGCCCGTGGTCTTGTCGATAGAATGCAAGCGGTCATGCGGGATTATGACCGAGGTTCTGTAAAAGAACTATATAAAAACTATTGGAAGTTGCCTTCTACTTGGTATGACCGAGGTGGCCTCTATGTTTTTATGTATGAGATACGAAATCCCGTTCAGCATGGTCAAACCGTTGTTTCGCTTGTTAGGGAAAACGGTTTGATTAGGGTCCGATTTGATCTTGACCAAATTGCAGATATGCGCGACTACAATACCTCGCCAAAGCTGCGCGCTTTTTTAAACAAGTCAATTTCGATAATGAAAGAACGTGATTCGTCCGGCTGCCCCTACCTTTGCTTCAGGTATACAAACATGAAGTACCAGGAGCTTGTACTTGAATTATTCTGCCATTTTCTGGATTGTGCTGAGCCTAGAATACGTGACGCTCGCAGAGATATGAAGAAATTGCTATCGCAGCACGGCAAGGCTGTCGGCAAGTTAGGCGGCTTTTCCTTTGTTGCATATCGTGACGGTGATATAACCCATGTTTTTAATGAGGTTGACGTTGATCCAGTTAAGGAATTAAAAGATATACGCCGAAAGGCGCAGAAGCATCTAAAAGATGTTCAAAATGCAGTTACGGCTGAGCGTAGATCAATTCGCTAGAGAAGATTACACTCATTTTTCGAAGTTTCTCTTTTTTAGTCGGCCGAGATACCGATCGAGTTCGTATAAGGCGTCAATGTAGACTTGGGCTGAGTTGCGGATATCGCACATATCCAGGCAACATCTTTCAAAATGTAGCTTGCCATTTTCTATTTTATTTCGGCGGCAGGTCATTAGTGCAATTTCGTTGTCCTCGACACTGTCGGTTTCTTTGATTCCTTTTGGTGTGATGCGATAGATCACTCTGCCCGGATATGAGTCGAGAAGGCTTTTCCGTCGCATATCAATACAAATTCGTCCTTCTGGACCAAAGCCGTATTCTTCATGCCTCGTCGAATTTAAGGGGTGTGCAATTACGATTGAGCGAACCGCCTCAAGATAATTACGCGCCTCTGTGAGTCCATTCTGTCTTGAGAACTCGAATTTGGTTCTAATTACTTCTTTCAAGCAGGCGTAATTAATCTGCCAGTATGCATCTTTAATCCAGGTGGCGAGTGCTACTAGAAATACGGTGTCCTTAATGTTGGGAGAAAATCCGTCTTTGATGGCAGCATTGAAGTCTTGAATGCTGTAGTTAGCCTTAAGAATAAGATCAGACATTAATTCATAGTGATCTAGGTCTTTCCAAGGCCACTTCTTCCAAATGCCGCCTTTGCCTTCGCCCAGACCGTCCGTGGTCTTTAGAGGTTCGATTGATTGCACGTTGTTCCCGTCTACTTGAGTTCCGCTCGGGCTCCTCATCGTTGTACGTTGTTAATTATCATAATGACTCGACGGCAAAGCGAGGGGTTGGGTCATATTTTCGTTTTGCTGTTATTTTGTTGTGAGTGGCCCTCGTCTGGCTCCTTTTGCTTCATCGATTTAGCGCGTTACTATTAAGGTTCGAGCCTATGTATGAGATTGGAGATCTGATGACCGACGCTAATACAAAGCCGTGGCTTACGGCGTCCGAGCAGATTGATCATCTCAAATCGAGAGGTGTCCATTTCTCGCTGATGAGCGAAGACGATGCCAGATCTTATCTGGAAAAGAACAGCAACATTTTTCGTCTGCGTGCCTATCGGCTTGGGTTTCCTAAAGTTGAAGAAGGAGCCCGCAAGGGAGAGTATGCAAATCTGGATTTCAAGATGCTGGTCGATTTGTCAATTGTCGACATGCTCCTTCGTTATGAAATGCTGCCGCTTACGCTCGATGTAGAACATTTCGCAAAGGTCAAGCTCTTGAAGCGAATCGAGACGGAGGGGGAGGACGGCTATGCAGTCGTCTCGGAGTTCATTTCTTCCTACGACGGCACGAAGCCAGATGGAACGTCGTACAATTCGCTCAAAGACGAGATTCTCAGATGCAAGAACAGTCCCTACACTGGTGGGTTGATTTCCAGGTATGCTGATTTCGACTTCCCGGCGTGGGCATTTATCGAAGTCGTCTCCTTCGGCTCTTTTCTCTATTTTTACAAGTTTTGCGCCAATAGGTTTGACGACCGCGAGATGCTAAAGGAGTTCTATATTCTTCAAGCAGTCAAGTCATTAAGAAATGCATGCGCCCATAATAGCTGCATTTTGAGTAACCTACGTGCTGATAGACCGCAATTTAAGCCAAGCTACGTTGTAACGCGGGAGTTGTCGACCATAGCCGGCATCGGTCTCGACCAGCGTAAGTCAAAGATGAGCAATGACCGTATACAGCAGATTGTCACTACGCTATACGCGCACAGGAAACTTGCTTCGCAAGGCGTTTTGGAACATCGCGCAAAGAGCCTATCTGTGTTTGTTCAAAGAATGAATAAGCACGTCGATTATTATCAGGGCAATCTTCAGGTCTCTACTGGATCTGAATTTCTCACGAAGGTGATTAGTGCGTGGTTTCCGGTGGACGCTGATTAACGATGAATCTGTGACGAGCTTTGTCGCAACGCCTTAGATGCCTAAATTTAGCTAAACTAAACTCACAACAAAAAACGGAAGCCTTTCATTGGCCGAAGTTTTGCAAGGGGGTTCCTTCTTAAGAGAGGGCATCCCCTATTTTTTATGATGCTGTGATTGGTGGTTCCACCTATGGCCGGCCTGTCGACAAGCAATTGTCTCTGACTAAAACATGGTCAATTACGGTGGAAGCCTTCGGGCGACACCTGAAGAGCGTTGATGCGTCGGCCCTCTATTTTGTTTGTATGTAAGATTCGGCCTGTCAAAACTTACATCTCAATTGAGAAAAGACGAAATTGCGTGTGGTTTTCTGCTCGCACGTAATTTTACTGATGCGTTGTTGCTCAGCCTTAATTCGCGACGGTTTCCCCGGTAAAGGAGGAACTGGGATTTGCTTTTCCTAAAGTTCCAACTGTGAAGAGGCCTTGCGACGGTACGTCCGGCTTGGTACGTTGGAACCGCCGAAAGGCGGTTTTTGCGTTTAAGGGACTGTTTTTGGTAAAGACTTCGTTGCGCTTTTCTGCTTAGAGCGCTCGGTTTTTATCGTAGCTTTCGAAAGTATGCGGCAAATTCCGGAACCCCCGAGCACACCACCTTTATCGCACAAAGAAACCGCAGGTAAACGCGTTGTCGCCACTTGGCGTGGTCGACCTGTCCTGATTTTGCCGCATACTTCTGGTTTTAGCCATCTTTGTGGTCGATCGACCGTCAAAACAATTCGTTTAGCAAGACTTTCGAGGATAATCATTTCTAGATTTCGGAATAATTTATAACTAATTCGCAAAAATATATCGATATCTAGTATGATTATCAGCAACTTCCACGCTAGGAGACTGCTGATGGTTCGTATTGTTCAGATCGCGTTGCATGATTTTAAGAATATTGCCTTTGGCGAGATTGCTTTTACGAAATCGAAGCCCGGCTCTGCCTTTGTGCCCGGGGCGGACGTTATAGGCATTTATGGCCAAAATGGCTCCGGCAAGACTTCTGTAATTGAGGCGATTGACCTGGTCAAAACCCTGATGACGGGTGCCGCATATGACAGGCAGAAAGTTCTCGACTACTTTTATCCTGGCAAAGACTCTTTTTCAATTGACATTGAGTTTAACATTGATACCGCGGATGAATTATTTCTTACGTTCTATACCGTCACTTTTTCGCGTAGAGCAGACTCTGCTTGGATTTCGCACGAAAAAATGGCTGTAAAACAATTTAATGTCGATAAAGACAAATGGGGGTCTAAGAGGACTCTCGTGGAGCTTGTTCAAGAGGCCCCCGAGTCTGCCGCGGCGGTTCTGCCCAGAAATCGCTGGTCCCATCTTTTGAACGCGGATCAACAGCTTAAGATGTCGATGTTGGTTTCGCTAGGTGTTCTTCAGCGGGGCAACATGTCCCCCATGCTTTCCATGCAAACTGTTAAATATCTGATCTCGCTTTTTGCCTGCGATTTCAATCTTTATATGCAGGAGGAACCTCCGGAGCAATTGCAGATTAATGAGGCTGTGTACGAGATGCAATCGGCTTCTTTCAAGAGTGCCCATCAAGAGATTCTCACTCCGCTGTATTGCCTGCTTGCCGAGCTTGGGCTTTATTTCCGTTACCGAGTCAATGTGTTTACGACGCTGGCAAATGCAACTTGCAGCTTAAACGTACTTTCGATGGATATTATCGATGACCGCGTGTTTGGCCAGAAGGGTCACCTTTCTGTCAATCTTTTTAAGCCCGCTGTTATTAAGGACGATGATTTTCCAGCCGTTTCGTCTGCGATTAAGCGTGTGAGCGGATTAATTGGCACGCTTGTACCGGGCCTTTCCATCGAGGTTAAAGTCATAGGATCTCAGCTTTTGGATAAGGGCGATTCACCCGCCAAGCAAGTCGAGTTTCTTTCTTGCCGCAATGGGGTCGAGATTCCACTGCGCTGTGAATCTGAGGGCGTAAGAAAACTCATCTCTTTCTCGCTCTGCCTTATGGAAGTCCATTCGTACTCCGACGCATTCCTTGCAATTGACGAGCTCGACTCGGGCGTATTCGAATTCCTCTTGGGGCAGCTTCTTTCCGTGCTTGAGTCGTTTGGAAAGGGGCAGCTCTTGTTTACTGCCCACAACCTACGTGTTCTTGAATTGCTGCCGGCATCAGAGATTCTTCTGACCACTGCAGATTCTGATAACAGGTTTGTTCGCTTTAAAGGCGTTAAGCCCACCAATAACATGCGTGACCAGTATTTGCGCGCGATTAGCCTTGGCGATAGCGGACAGCGTTTGTACGATTCTACGGACAGGTACTCGATCGATGCCGCGCTTTGCTTGGATGGTGACGAGTAGTGGGTGCTACCGAGTTCGTTCTTTTTATCGTCGAAGGCGAAACTGATGAGCTGGCATTGGGTCGTGCTCTTACAAGTTTGTTTGCAAGCGGGGAGCATCCTGGTCCTCGTTTTGGGATTGTGCGCGGCGACATCACATCGGTACATGCTCTCGGTGCAGGAAATCCCGCTTCGACTATTAAGAGGCGGTTGGTTGATACCGTGAAGGAATTTCTCGCAAAGGACAAGTTGCGTGTCACCGATTTAGACGCCATTGTGCTGTTGTCCGATACCGATGGTGCATTTATCGATGATTCGCTGGTTGTCTATGATGAAGATGGGCCTCATTGTTCCTATTTTGAAGATAGGATCGAAACGTCGAACGTCGCCTCGCTGCGTCAGAGAAATCAATGTAAATCTTCGTGTCTTAAGACGTTATCTAGGACGCATGAGCTGACCTGTAATAAAAGGAAGATTCCTTTTAAAGCTGCATATATGTCACGCAACCTTGAGCATGCTTTGTCCGATTTTTCAGGTAGGGCAACACAGCAGAAAAAGTATGATCTGGCGCGCAAGTTTTCTAAAAAATACGGCACGGACGTTATTGGTTTCTTGGAGCTCCTTACGTTCCTTGCTCCCGTTGGCTCATATCAGGATAGTTGGGTTTATATCGCCCAGGACAATAACTCTCTTTTGAGGGGCTCTAACATGAAACAGGCGCTCGAGGCTTTGCCCTCTAGTCCAATCAAAGCTGCCTCCTCCCTCTAAAAAAGTTCTTAAAACAGCCTTAAAGGCTTTCCAGCTCGCGTTGACAGCGTAAAATACGCATGTTTGACTATGAACAGAGTGGATTTTAGGGGAGGGGTGCGCCATGGAGGTGCTGGTTGTTGGCAACACCGCATATGTTGACGATGACTTTTGTGCCAAGGCGTTCCCCGGGGACCATGTGCAGGTCGTAGCCGCGCAGGACACGCGCCGCGACGAGTCATCGCCCCATGCCTCGTGGAAAGAGCTTCTGCAACATCTGGAGCAGGCCTACGAGTTCGACCGCGTGGTCTACCTTTCCAATTACCTTACCCCGCATGTCGATAGCGTGGGCGATATCGAGCTGCTGCGCTCGGTCTTTCGCGCGTGCATGGGTAGCCGGATCCAGCTGTTGTATATAGCGGGGCCCGCGGGTGCCGAGGGCGTTACCGACGCCGCAGGGCGAACGGGCAAGGGCATTATCGCGCACGCAGCCAACGACCTGTGCCGCTACTACGCTGCTCGTGAGGGCGTTCAGACCAAGATCCTGCGCGTGCCGTTCCTGTATACCGCGTCTGCCGCGCTGGAGGACCCGTTTTTGGTGCCGCTGTTCGACGCGTGCTCAACCGGATCGGTCGCTCTGCAGGGCGCGCAGGATGCGGCGTTTCCCCTGCTGTGTGCCGAGGAGCTTGCGGTGCTGGTACGCCGTATCTTCGACAGCTGGGATGCCTCTTTTGAGACGCTCGACGTTGCCGATGCCTTCCATCACACGGCGGGCGAGGTGGGCGAGGCCCTTAAAGCGCTATTCCCAGGGCTCTCAGTTGCCTATGGCGATTCTGCCGGCTACGCCCTGCCCGCCAGCGACGTCGCTCGCGTGCGCTATGGCTGGTTTCAGCGCTATGACTTGCTGCGCGATCTCTCGACCATTCAAGCTCGCTGGGGCGCTGGACGCATCAAAAAGATCAACCCGCTGCGTGCCGCCATCGACCGCATCCAGATGCGCTCGCTGCCCATCAAATGCCTGGAGACGGGCGTTGCCTGGGTTCTGTTCGAGGTGCTGGAGCATCTGTTCTCCCAATCGGCCCAGCTCAACGTGCTTGATTATCGCCTGCTCTACGTGGTGCTGATCGGCACGCTGTATGGCTTGGACTTTGGCCTGGTTGCGGCGCTGCTGGCGTCGGTGGGTTTGGCCGCGAGCTATTTTACTCAGTACGGCTATACCTTCCAGGGCCTGTTCTACGAGCCGTCCAACTGGCTGCCGTTTATTGCGTACTTTGTGGTGGGTGCCGTGTGCGGCTATGTGCAGCTACGCAACAGCGAAGCCATTAGGGCGGAGCGCGATCAAAATGAGCTCGTTCGCAACCGCAATACGTTCCTTACGCAGCTCTACCACGACGCGATCGAGGACAAGCGCGCGTACAGGCGCCAGATCGTGGGTCGCCACGACAGCTTTGGCAAGATCTTTGCCGTGACGCAGGAGCTCGACGTGCTCAACCCACGCGACATCTATCGCAAGTGCTGCGAGCTTCTGGGCGAGATTCTCGAGAACGATTCGGTGGCGATCTACCATGTTTCGGGCGGGGCATTTGCACGCCTGGTGGCAGCAAGTCCCGCGATTGCCGAAGATGCCGCACGCTCGCTCACGCTTGAGCAGCTTGCGCCTCTTTTGGGCGACGGGGGTCGTTCGAGCCTGTGGGTGAATCGCGAGCTGACGCCGGGGCTTCCCATGTTTGGATACACGATCGAGCGCGACGGGGCACCCGCCGTGTTGATTTTTGTGCGTAGTGCGGCCGAAAACCAAATGACCCTCTATTATCAAAACCTGTTCCGCATCTTGTGCGGCCTGGTCGAAAGTGCGCTGGGCCGTGCTTTTGACTATGAGGCGGTGGCGCAGGATAAACGCTGCGTTGACGGTACTTGCGTGCTCAAGCAGGCTGCCTTTGGCCAAGAGCTCGCGGCGGAGCAAGCGCTGGCAGATAGCAAGATGGGGAGTTTTTTGCTCCTGCGCGTGGTACCGGGCGTGGAGCCTGTTGGCGAGCTGGTGGGCGCAATTGGGTCGGCAATCCGCGAGAGCGACGCGGCGGGCTTGGTCGACGGCGACGTGCTCTATCTGCTTATGCGCCAGGCAAAGGCGTGCGATCTGCCCATTATCCGCGAGCGCCTGAGCGCCAAGCAGATTGCGGTGGAGCCCGTCGACGGCGAGGACATCGTGGCGCTGCTGCAGCACATCTCTTACACCGGTGACGGCGAGGGGAGTGTCGCTTGATCACGCTTGTCGTTGCTGCCGTCTTGTTGCTGATTCATGCGCTGGCTTGCCTGATGCTGTGGACGCTCATGAAGTTGGGCCTGCTGCCGGTGCGCGGGCACATGCTGGCTGTGATAGTGCTGGTACCGCTGTGGGGCCCGTTGCTGGTGGTTCTGCTATCGGTCCGCAGTGCGGTGTTTGGCGAGGGGCTGAAAGAGTCTGCGCTGGAGTCGCTGCGCTTCAACGACGAGCTGCATCGCAGTATGTCGGTACCGAGTGGTGAGGACGATGCAGGCGTAGTGCCGCTCGAGGAGGCGCTCATCGTCAACGACCCGGCATACCGGCGCCGCCTAATGCTCTCCATGCTCACCGAGGAGCCCGACGCGTACCTGGCGCAGCTGCAGGCGGCTAAGCTTAACGACGACGTTGAGGTGGCGCACTATGCCGCGACGGCGGTGGCGCAGATCTCCAAGGAGTCCGACCTTAAACTGCAGCAGCTGGAGCGTGCCTTTAAGACGGACCCGAGCGCGCAAAACCTCAACGAATACTGTGATTTTCTTGGTGAATACTTGGACTCGGGCTTGGCTGAGGGTCGCGTGGCTCAGATTCAGCGCCAACAGTACGCGCGCCTGCTTGCGCGTCGCTGCGAGCGCGAGGATACCCTTGAGCTGCGCATTCGATACGCGACGGCGCTGGCCGATGTCGGACAGATCGACGAGGCGCAGGCCGTGACCGA
>CAVKNR010000017.1:0-14427 GCA_963657575.1 Sodaliphilus sp. | reverse complement strand
CAGATGGACCGCCTGCGCGAGCTGGGCCAGAACGCCCGCGTCATGCACTCCGGCAATTACTCCATCGGCATCGCAGCCCTGCGTCATCTGGTAGCACAGGCCACACGCGAGCTGCCCGGCTTTGACTGCGAAATCGTCGAGACGCACCATAACCAAAAGGTCGACGCCCCCAGCGGCACTGCCAAATTGCTGCTCGATGCCGTCGTCGAAACCGAGCCCGAGGCAGGCTACCACCCCGTCTATGGCCGCGAGGGCATGTGCGGAGCGCGCGACCCCAAGGAGATCGGCATGCACTCGCTGCGCGGTGGCACTGTCGCCGGCGTGCACGAAGTGAGTTTCTTTGGCCAAGACGAGGAAGTCACGCTCACGCATCGCGCCACGAGCCGTCAGATCTTTGTCAACGGCGCTCTGGCCGCCGCTCAAAAGCTCGTCGTCCGCGACCCTGGCTTCTACACCTTCGACCAGGTCATGTTCGCCTAACCAGCTATCTACCGCACCCACGCAAAGGAGAAACAGCATATGAGTAACGCAGCCGAGATGGATGCCCAGGGGATTATCAATTACATCGCCACCGCGCCTAAAAAGACGCCCGTCAAGCTGTATGTGCGCGAGAAGCCCGGCATGAAGGTTGCCTGGGGCGATGCGCACGTCTACGGCGGCCGTCGTGGCAAAACCGTCTTTGGCGACTGGGAAGAGCTCAAGGCCATCCTCGATGCCAATGCCGACTCCATCGACTATTACGACGTCGAGAATGACTGCCGCAACTCCGCCGTCCCCATGCTCGACCTCAAGGGTATCAACGCCCGCATCGAGCCGGGCGCGATCATCCGCGACCGCGTCGAGATTGGCGACCGTGCCGTCATCATGATGGGCGCCATCATCAACATCGGCTCCGTCATTGGCGAAGGCTCCATGATCGATATGGGCGCCGTGCTGGGCGGCCGCGCCACCGTGGGTAAGAACTGCCACATCGGCGCTGGTACCGTGCTGGCAGGCGTCGTGGAGCCCGCCAGCGCCACGCCCGTCATCATCGAGGACGATGTCATGATCGGCGCCAATGCTGTGGTCCTGGAGGGCGTGCACGTGGGTAAGGGTGCTGTCGTTGCCGCCGGCGCCGTATGCGTGGAGGACGTCCCCGCCGGCGCCGTCGTGGCCGGTGTCCCCGCCCGCGTCATCAAGATGCGCGACGAGAAGACCGACAGCAAGACCGGTCTCGAGGAAGGCTTACGCCGGCTCTAGAGGCGTGTCAACCTGCAAGGAAATGCAGTTCTAAGCAAAAAGGCCGAAGCTCCATTGGGGCTTCGGCCTTTGTTTTTCTGCAACGTCCAAGCACAGCTTATCGATTCTCAATACTTCCGATGTTTTTGAGCTCGATGGAGATGAGGCCGTTGGGCTCGTTGACGAACTCGATGTACTCGGAGTTCGAACCCATCTCGGCCGGGAAGCTGATCTCGATACCCGTATCGGTACGGATCTTGTGATTACGCACGGCCGCGCGCTCAACTTGCTTGCGCTCCACGGGCACACGCTCAGGCACCTTCTCCTCGGTCAGCACCGCACGCACGCTCTCCTTGATGACCGGCTCGTCCTCAAAGACCTCATCGACAATATCCCAAGGCGGCAGTTCCTCGTCATCCTCAACCTTCTCGGCAACGGCAGCCTTAACCTTGGCGAGCGCTACGGCCGTATTGGCACCGTGCTCCTCGGCGACTTCCTCGACCACACGCGTCACGGTATCGATGACCTCCTTGCCCGATACGCCCGTGTCGCACTGCAGCAGGCCGTCGGGGATAAGCATGCGGTCCTCGCCGGCGATCTTGCGTTTCTTATCCACATAGCCGATCTCCATGGTGCTCGCGCGCACGATGGCATAGCTTGGCACCTTTTGCGAGGGGTTTGGCAGAATGGCGTAGTGGCGCGCGATATCGTTGCGCACCTCCCCCTCCTCGCGGCCCACTTCGTGCATAAAAGCCTGCTTGGAGCCCAGCAGCATCACGGCAAACCAGCGGGCATCCTCATCGTCATCAAAGTCCGCCACGAGCACGTCAGTGGACTCGGCTTTCTCGGCCTTGGTGAGTTCGGAAGAGATAAACTCCGCAATCTGCTGCGACAGGTCCACAAACTCGCGCTCGCCAAAGAAATAGCCCTTGAGCTCGCCGCCAAACGCAGAGTTCTCGGCAAACGTGGCGCGTTTATTGTCGGCCGAGGTGCGTGCGCGGCGCAGATGCGTGGTTACGAAATTGCGCACGGTACGGCTTTCGATATCGAGCTCACGCTGGCTCATGACGTTAACGGCAGAGTCAAAGTCCAGGATATGCAGAATCGCATGATTGATTTTCATATACGGCATTCCGTTCTAGATCGATTTCGGCACGAACCAGTATAGCGGTCAAGCCCGCCCCAAGCGCATCGAAGATTGCTGCATTGGGGCCAGGTTTCTTTGCACCAATGGTTAGCGCAGAAGTTCGGACTGCCACGCCTCGAGTTGTTCTGCCAGGCTCTTACCGGCAGCGGACATGTCGATCTGGGGCCGTTTGGGCAGCAGTGCGCATTTAAGGATTGCCACGATGGTCTGCGAGACAAAGCGTCGCGTTTCCTTGTCGAAGCCTTGCGCAGCCTGGAGCATCACGGGCAGGCTCTCGCGCAGATTCCCAGCGATATCCGCAAACCGCTCAGCACCCGTAGCCTCAAACACGGAGAACAACGCATCTACAAAACGTTCGCGCTCGCTAGGTGACACTGCAAGCAGCATCTCGCGAATGGAGCCATCAACATATCGAGCACCGGCGGACAGGTGCTCACAGTACACGAAGTCGCGACCATCAACCACCCAGCTAAAGGGATTGTGTTGCAGCAGGCTGAACTCGGTGCTCTCAACGATGGCATAGTCCTCCTGTGTCTCGAACATCATGCCAAAGATCGACGACCGAGGCAGCGTCTTATCGATTCGACCGGAAAGATCGGCAAAGGCGCTGCCGCTCAGAAACTCCTCGACAAAGCCCGGACCATCATGGGAATACGCCCGTTCGATTCGCTCACGGGCGACATCGGAGCACATCGCCGCACCGTACACCGCAAGGTTTCCACCCTTGGAATGACCTCCGCACAAAAGCGGCCCGTCAATCGCATCCGCCGCCTCGTCCACATAACGCGCCGCGGATTCCTGGGCCGGCACAGGACACCGGAACGCCATATTAAAGTCCTCTTTCCAGCCCACAATCGTGCTGTCGGTCCCCCGGAAGGAGAGATAACTAAACCCCGCCGGAAACCGGAACGCCATGGCTGCAAACTGCTCCGTCGCCACCACATCGCTCACGGCACGATAGCCGCAAACGTGCACGCCACGGTAGCGAGGGCTTGCTGCCACGGCCTCCAGCAAGGCCCTGCTCCCCTCTGGGTCCCACAAGTCGCCAATCATGTCCCGGTAGCACTCGGCACGCAGCAGCTCGCGTACGTCTAGGCCCTGCCAGTTCGTCAGCTCCGCCATATCACCCGGCAAACGCAAATAGGACAACCACGCAAAGACCAGGCTATCCACCGCGCAGAACGGCCGCTCCTCAAACGGATCAAACGCCGTCTGGGCATAGGTCAAAAAATTAGGCGACTCCGACATGGCCCTCCCATCAACTATGGTGCATTGGGGTCAGGTTACTTTGCACCAAAAAGGCGCCCGGGCCGTGTGAGCTCGGACGCCTTCATTGTAGCTTTTCGCTCTAACGAGCTTGATTTAGCAGGAGAAGTCGACGCTGTCGATGATGTCCTTGAGGGCCTTGGCGGAGGCAGTGAGCTCATGTTGCTCGTCTTCGTCCAGCGGCACGGGAACGCGGCAGACAACGCCGTCGCGACCAACGACGGTCGGCATGGAGATGGCAAGATCGGACAGGCCATACTCGCCCACCATGAGCGAGGAAACGGGCAGAACGGTCTGCTCATCGCGCATGACAGCGGTGCAGATGCGCTTAACGGCCATGGCGACGCCGTAGTAGGTGGCGTGCTTCTTCTCGATGATGGTGTAGGCGGAGTTCTTGACGTCCTCGGCGATGCGCTTCTCGGCGGCTTCGTGCTCCAGGTGGCCGTGAAGCTCGCAGAAGGTGTTCAGCGGAACGCCGGCAACCTGAGCGCTGGACCAAGCGACAAACTCGGAGTCGCCGTGCTCACCCATGACGTAGGCCTGAACGTCGCGCGGGTCGACCTCGACGTGGGCGCCGAGCATCTGCTGCAGGCGACCAGTATCGAGCACGGTGCCGGAACCGATGACGTGGCCCTCGGGCAGACCGGACATCTTGATGGCGGCGTAGGTCAGAACATCGACCGGGTTGGAGACGATCAGCAGAATGCCGTCGAAGCCGGACTTCTTGATCTCGGGAATAATGGACTTGAAGATGTTGACGTTCTTGTTGACCAGGTCCAGGCGTGTCTCGCCGGGCTTCTGGGCGGCGCCAGCGGTGACGACGATCATGGCGGCGTCGGCGACATCGGAATAATCGCCGGCGTAGATCTTCATCGGCTCGGCAAACGTCATGCCGTGCGCAATATCCAGGGCCTCACCCTCGGCACGGTTCTTGTCCACGTCGATGAGGACCATCTCGGAGAACAGACCACTCTGCATCAGCGCGAACGCCGAAGACGAACCGACGAAACCACAGCCGACAATAGCGACCTTCTTCTCGTTAACCATTAGAAACTCCCATCTCTCTCCACAAACAAGCCGCCCGGGAACGACCCGAGCGGCTTGCCGTAATCCCAATACATCCAATCGGGACTTTGATTATGCTCCTATTCGCAGCCAAATATCGACCGTTTACCGAAATTATTTGCAGAATTCGTAAAATAACTGCACGAAATCGGTTTCGAGCTATTGACGAGTCGAAATACCTTTCTAATACAGGCCCGCCTCGCGAATGGCCTCGACAGCCAAAGCAATCTGATCGGGCGGCAGGACCAGCGCCATGCGCACGTGCCCCTCGCCCGAAGGGCCAAAGCTCGCGCCCGGCGTCACCACAACGCCGGCCTTCTCCATGAGCTCCTCGCAAAACGCCATGGAATCGGTGCGACCACCGGGAAGCTTGGCCCACACAAACATAGAGCCATGCGCGTTGGGACGCTCCCAGCCCAGGCCCTCAAGACCGTCGCACAGGGCATCGCGGCGTTCCTGGTACTTCAGACGCTGCGCCTCGACCTCATCGCGCGGACCGTTCAGGCACGCGATGGCGGCCTTCTGAATCGGAAAGAACATACCAAAGTCGATCTGGCCGCGCAGCTTGGCAAAGGCAGAGACCACATCCTCGCGACCGACCAAAAAGCCGATGCGGGCACCGGTGACGTTAAACGACTTGGAGAGCGAGAAGAACTCAACGCCCACCTCGAGCGCGCCGGGATACTGCAAGAAGCTGCCGCCGGGCTCGCCGTCAAACACGATGTCGGAGTACGCGTTATCATGGACGATCAACAGATCATGCTCGCGGGCAAAGGCGATAATCTCCTCGTAGACCTCGGGCGTGCCCACCGAGCCGACCGGGTTCGCGGGCAGCGACACGATCATGTACTTGGCACGATCGGCAACCTCGGGATCGATACCCGCCACATAGGGCAGGTAATTGTGCTCGGCAACCAGCGGATAGTATTCGAGCTTGGCATCGGCGATCTTGGCACCCGCCTCAAAGACCGGGTAGCACGGATCGGGAACCAAAATGGTGTCACCCGGATCGAGCAGGGCAAGGCCCAAATGGCCCACCCCCTCCTGCGTGCCGTTGCACGACTGCACCATAGACGGCGTAATGCCCGAAACGCCAAAGCGACGCTCATAGTAATCGCACACGGCCTGCTTGAGTTCGGGCAGGTCGCGCAGGGCATACT
This sequence comes from Sodaliphilus sp., assembly GCA_963657575.1. Classification (GTDB taxonomy): domain Bacteria; phylum Actinomycetota; class Coriobacteriia; order Coriobacteriales; family Coriobacteriaceae; genus Collinsella. The sequence goes on along the minus strand of CAVKNR010000017.1, from coordinate 8,571 downwards.
TCCACATCTCGGGATCTTGGGCTGCCTGCGTGAGCGCCTCGACCACATGGTCGTACGGCTTAAAGTCGGGCGTGCCCACGCTCATGTTGTAAATGGTCTTGCCCTGAGCCTTCAGCGCGAGAAGCTTGTTGTTGAGCGAGGCGAAGACCTCCGCGCCAAAGCGGTCGAGACGCTGCGATGCCTGCATGGTGCCACCTTTCGATATAAAAAAACGCGGCGCTCCGACAAGAGCGCCGCGCGATACGGGCCATCAGATTGCAAAAGTGTAACGCTTGCAACCCCCGTATTGGTTCAATTTAGCCAACCTTAGTCAACTGGATTGAGCGCGTCGATCTGCGCAAGCCACAGACGCGAGCTAGCGTCACTCGGCATACGCCAATCGCCGCGCGGGCTGAGCGTCACCGAACCCACCTTGGGACCATCGGGCAGGCAGCTGCGCTTAAACTGCTGGGCAAAGAAGCGACGGTAGAACGTACGTAGCCACGTGTGGACGGTCTTGGCGTCGTAGACGCCCTCGAAGCTCTTGAGCGCCATGCGGTAGATCTTGCCCGGCTCAAAGCCAAAACGCAGCAGGTAGTAGAGGAAGTAGTCGTGCAGCTCATACGGGCCCACCAAATCCTCGGTCTTCTGCGCAATCTCGCCGTCGCCCGTGGGCGGCAGAAGCTCGGGGGACACCGGCGTATCGAGGATGTCGAGCAGCGTCTCGGCAATACGCCCGCCAAACACATCGGCCGCATAGCGCACCAGATGGCGCACAAGCGTCTTAGGCACGCTCGCGTTGACGGCGTACATGCTCATGTGGTCGCCGTTATAGGTAGCCCAGCCGAGCGCCAGCTCCGACAGGTCGCCCGTGCCGATGACAAAACCGCCAGCCTGGTTGGCCAGATCCATCAGAATCTGCGTACGCTCGCGCGCCTGGCTGTTCTCGTAGGTCACGTCCTGCACGGCCGGATCATGCTCGATATCCTTAAAGTGCTGTTCCACGGCAGCATGGATTGAGACCTCGCGGAAGCTCACACCCAAGTCACGAGCGAGCGACTCGGCATTGGACTTAGTGCGGTGCGTCGTGCCAAAGCCGGGCATGGAAACCGCCGTGATACCCGTGCGCGACAGCCCCAGTGCATCGAAGGCACGCACGGTCACAAGCAGCGCTAGCGTGGAGTCCAAGCCGCCCGAAAGGCCGATGACCGCAGCCTTGGTACCTGTGTGGGCGAGGCGGATCTTGAGGCCCGCAGTCTGCAGACCGAGGATCGTCTCGCAGCGCTCGGCCAAGTCGCCGTGGTCGGCCGGCACAAAGGGCGCGCGCGGGAAAACGCGGTCGATATCGCAGGCATCGCGCAGGACAGGTTCTTCGGCCAGCACGCCCTCAAACGAAAACTCAACGGCCGTGGCCTCCGGCGCATCGTCGGTGCGCGTCCACGTCGTCGAGCGACGGCGCTCGGCAACCAGGCGGTCAAGGTCAACGTCGGCGATGGCCATATCGCAGGTAAGCAGTTTGGTCGCGGCGAGCTTGGAGCCGTTTTCGTAGACGAGGTTCTCGCCCGCAAAGACCATGTCGGTCGTGGACTCGCCCTCGCTCGCGTCCGCGTAGGCATAGGCGCAGTACAGGCGCGCGCTCTGGTTGGAGATTAGGCTGCGGCGGTAATCCGCCTTACCGATAATCTCGTCCGAAGCCGACGGATTGAGGATCACCGTCGCACCGGCAAGCGCCATCTCGGTCGAAGGGGGCGCCGGCACCCACAGGTCCTCGCAGACCTCAACGCCCAGCACCATATCCTCGGCACCTTCATCACAGCAGCGGTAGACAAGCCCCGAACCCAGCGGAACCGGACCCTGACCGGCAAACTCGACCCACACGGGATCCGCAGGCGATGGAGCAAACCAGCGACGCTCATAGAACTCGCCATAGTTGGGCAGATACTTCTTGGCCGTAAGACCCAAAAGCTCGCCCGCGCAGCACACGGCAGCGCAGTTGTAGATATTCTCGGCAACTGCAACGGGAAGACCGATGGTAAAGACAATCGGCAGATCGCGGGTTTCATCGAGAATGTGCACAAGTGCCGCCTCGCAGGCATGCAGCAGTGTGCGGTTATGGAACAGATCAGCCGCGGTATAGCCAGTCAGATTAAGCTCGGGCAACACCAGCGCGCGAACGCCGCGCTCGGCAGCATCGCGAACAGCCGCCAGCGCAACCTCGGCATTGCCCTCGACATCGGCCACGCGAATCCGCGGCGACGCCGCCGCCACACGCAAAAAGCCATCAGACTGAGAAAGGTGAAGATTCATAAGAATGCCCCCGTGCGTAGACGCCATTCACAACAATTAGCAAGCTCTATTGTAGTTCAACCGCCGGGTGCAACCGCATCCCACCAACTTGGTGAGCTATTGATGAGTTGATGGTATCTGTTAAATGTCACGTACGATTCACATCTGGTGGGTACCCTGATGGCTACACGAAACGAAGCAGATTTACACCGGGAGGACCCCGTATGACAACCAAGTACACCGACGCGCCGCGCACGCGCGTCATGACACCGGCCGCGCTCAACAACGGCGTTCACGAAAACCATTCCATCGGACAGACCATGGCCATCGCACCCAAAAAGGGCCTGTTCGACGACATTTCCATTCCCCAGATCATCGCCGGCGCCGCAGCTGCCGCCACGAGCGTGGCGCTTGCTTCAAAGATCGGCATTGCCGGCTCGGTGATTGGCGCCGCCGTGAGCTCGGTCATCACCGTTGTGTCTTCGCAGGTCTACCGCCACTTTATCTCTGCCAGCGCCGAAGCCCTCAAAGGTACGCACGCCGACGTCGACTACCCCGCCGGCGCCTATGAGCCCGTTGAATTTAATGCCGAGGAGCACCTGGGCGGCGCCGCGACCACGCAGGAAATGCGCCAGGTTGCGGGACGCGCGACCACGGCACGCGTCGCCCCTAACAGCCTGCGCGCCAAAGCCGCGGCAGAGCGCAGCCAGACGCAAAAGAAGGTCATCATCTTCTCGATCGCCATCGCCATCGTCGCGGTCATCGCCTGCGCCGGCGCCATCCTTATCACCACCGCCGGTGAGGGTCTGGGCGAGCGCCCCGAGCCAATCCTTTCGTCGCGCACGACCGAGAGCGATGCAAATGGCAACACCCAGTCGCAAGATCAGCAGGCACAGGCGGACGGCACGCAAGACAGTTCTACCTCTACCGATTCGTCCTCGAACACCCAAAACCAATCGCAGGGCACCGATTCCTCTACGGCCAACAGTGGCACGCCGTCCGGCACGACCGACTCAAGCCAAACGACTGACGGTTCACAGCCGAGCACGGGCGGCCAGACAAGCGACACCACTTCAGGAACGGGCACAGCAGACAGCAGCAACACCAACAGCTCGAACAGCTCGAGCGGAACCGCGTCTGGCACGGCATCTGACAACTCGAGCCAAGGCACGGCATCGGGCAACTAAGCACATTTGCCTCTCATAGATAACCGACCTGTATAACGGGCGCGAATCGACAGCGGTTCGCGCCCGTTTGCCTTGGGTGCCGAGGTGGCACGTCCCGTGCGATGGTAAGATGCTTTGGTGTGTAAAGAGGAGATTTGCCATGAGCAAGACAATAGTTAGGCCCACGCTTTCGCTGGGCAACCACATCTATCTGTATCGCCTGCTGCGCGACGCGATTGGGTGCGGCAAGCAAACGTTTATGACGCAGGTCGAGGAGGCGCTCGCCGCCGGCGACATGACCGCTTATGACCTGGGCTTCGAGTCCACGCGCGAGCTGCTCGAGGAGCTCAACGACTGCATTAAGCTGACCGTCTTTAAGGGCGGCCGCCTGTATGCCACCGTCATCGCCAACGATGCCTGGGATGCCGCCCTTGCCAAGGGCGAGGACAAGCCCAAGGCTGCCAAGGGCGCCAAGCAGTCCTACAAAAAGAAGAAACGCGGCGAGAAGGACCTCAAGGCCGTGCGTCCCAAGCACGTTAAACGTCCCAAGCCAGAAACCATGGTTGAAGCCGCGCCGGAACCCGAGCCCGAGGCAGAGATCGAAGTCGCTATTGAGGTAACAGCAGAAACCGAAATCGCCGCCACGACCGATTCCGAAGTCATATCCGAGCAGGACGCCACTGCGGAGCTCAACGAGGCTCCCAAGCCGACAACCGAAGAAGCCGCTGACCAACCCGAGACGCCTGCGTTCCAAAACAGCGATGTCTTTGACAACGAGGCCGAGGACGATCAGTCCGACGAGCCCGCCGATCAAGGCGTTACCGAGTCGGCGCCGGAGCCCGAGACGCCGCAGCCCGCCATCTCGCTCACGGTCGTCTATGACCCCGAAAACGCCAACGCCGGCATCACCACCATGGCTTCCACGCCGGTCGAGACAAAGCCGAGCATCGAGAACGAGAACGCAACGCAGGTTGAGATTGAAACTGCAGCTGCAGACGCGCCCGTCACCGTGAAGCCCGCAGATTCCACAATCAAGCCGGAAGCGACGCCGGAGCCCGCACCCGTCATCGAATCCGTGCCCACCTCTGCTTGCGACCAAATTCCCGCACCGGCACCGGCTCCGGCACCCGCAGCGGCCCCAACCCCCGCACCTGCAGCGCCCGCCATCCCCGAGGACTTCCCCGTCGATTTCGCAACCGAGGTCTTCTGCCCCGGCCCGCTTCTGCACCAGTTGTCGACCTATCTCCCCTACGGCGCCGATACCCTCGGCATCGTCGGCGAGTACTACTGGATCGCCCGCGAGCGCGGTACCATCGAGGCCGCGCGAAACCGCGCAAGCTTCCCCCTGCGCTACACGCAGGCCGGCGAGCGCCGCGAGGTTACCGTGCGCATCCGCCGCAATACCACCGGTGGCCTCGGATCCACCTGGGCCATCGATAAAGTCGAAGAACCCGAGCAGTAACGACAAACGACTCAAATCCAAATCAGGATTTGAGCCGTTTTTATTTGTTGATGTTGCGTAACCAACAGCGAGCGGGCCGCAAGTGCCCCAGGTTGCCGTGAAAGAGGAGCGACGCGTACTTCGGTACGCGAGCGACGGCTTGAACGGCAAGATGGGGTGCTTGCGACCCGCGCAGCGTCGAGCAGTTACGCGGTTTGGAAAACCGCGTAACGATCTAGTCGCGCGTCAGCTTACGGTGAATACGATGCGGCTGGGCTGCGTCCTCACCCAGGCGCTCGATACGGTTGGCCTGATAGGCCTCAAAGTTGCCCTCGAACCAATACCAGTTGCCCGGATTCTCGTCGGTGCCCTCCCACGCCAGAATGTGCGTGGCGACGCGGTCCAGGAACATACGATCGTGGCTAATGACCACCGAGCAGCCCGGGAACTCGAGCAGCGCCGCCTCGAGCGAGGACAGTGTCTCGACGTCGAGGTCGTTCGTGGGCTCGTCGAGGAGCAGCAGGTTGCCGCCCTGCTTGAGCGTGAGCGCCAGGTTCAGACGGTTGCGCTCGCCACCGGAGAGTACGCCAGCGCGCTTCTGCTGGTCCTGGCCCTTAAAGCCAAAGCTCGCCACGTACGCGCGGCTGGGGACCTCGGTCTCGCCGACCATCATGTGGTCCAGGCCATCCGAGACGACCTCCCACAGGTTCTTGTCGGGGTCGATGCCAGAACGGTTCTGATCGACATAGGAGATCTTGACGGTCTCGCCCACCTCGAGCTCGCCCGAAGTCAGCGGCTCCAGGCCCACGATGGTCTTGAAGAGCGTAGTCTTGCCCACACCGTTGGGGCCGATGACGCCCACGATGCCGTTACGCGGCAGGGTGAAAGAAAGGTCGTCGATGAGCACGCGACCGTCGAATTCCTTGTGCAGGTGATGGGCCTCGAGCACCTTGTTGCCCAGACGCGGGCCCACGGGGATGCGGATGTCGGTCCAGTCGAGCTTCTGGCTTGCGCGGGCCTCGGCCTCCATCTCCTCGTAGCGAGCCAGACGGGCCTTGTTCTTTGCCTGGCGAGCCTTGGGCGAGCTGCGTACCCACTCGATCTCGGCCTCCATGCGCTTGGCGAGCTTGGCGTCGCGGTTGCCCTGCGCCTCGATACGGGCGGCCTTGGTCTCCAGATACGTGGAGTAGTTGCCCTTGTAGGGATAAAGGTGACCGCGGTCGACCTCGCAGATCCACTCGGCAACGTTATCCAAGAAGTAGCGATCGTGCGTGACGGCAAGCACCGCGCCCTGGTAGTTGTGCAGGAAGTGCTCGAGCCACAGGATCGACTCGGCGTCCAGGTGGTTCGTGGGCTCGTCGAGCAGCAGCAGGTCGGGAGCCTCGAGCAGCAGCTTGCACAGGGCCACGCGACGGCGCTCGCCGCCGGAAAGCACGTTGACCGGCATGTCGGAATCGGGCAGCTGCAGGGCGTCCATGGCCTGGCCGAGCTTGGAATCGATATCCCAGCCATCGGCGGCATCGATCTCGTCCTGGAGCTTGCCCATCTCGGCCATGAGGGCATCCATGTCGCAATCCGGGTCGCACATCTCCTCGCCGATCTTGTTGAAGCGATCGACCTTGGCGATCATATCGCCAAACGCCATGCGCACGTTCTCGATGACGGTCTTGTCATCGTCGAGCGGCGGCTCCTGCTGCAGGATGCCCACGGTGTAGCCGGGGGTGAGCCTGGCATCGCCGTTGGAGACCTCCTCGATGCCGGCCATGATCTTGAGCAGGGTCGACTTGCCCATGCCGTTGGGACCCACGACGCCGATCTTGGCACCGGGGTAGAAGCTCAGGGTCACGTCGTCAAGGATCACCTTGTCGCCATGGGCCTTGCGAGCCTGATACATCTGGTAGATAAACTCCGCCATATGTCTGTTCTATCCTTTCTACCTGCTGTTTCCCTATTCTTGATTCGCTTTAGTGGAAACGAAATGAGGGAACCAGCTCTGAAACGTAACGAAAAAGGGGCATGGTTGCCCACACCCCCTAATACTACCTGGGAAAAGTCCCCCGGAACATACTATGAACTGCGTACGCTAGTTTTCCGCAACCTTAACGAGCGGCTCGCTGCGATTTGCGCCACAACAGATACGAGTAGACGTAGACGGCTCCAACCGAACCAAACGCCAGAACCGCAATCACCGCGGCGACGACTTCACTCGAAAGCACGCTGCCTGCCACGCCCATCACAATCAGGCCAATACCCAGCACCATAAAGCAGGCGCCGCCAAAACGCTGCGTACGGCGCCAGTTCTCGGGATCGGCAAGCGCCCAAGGTGTCTTGATACCGAGCGTATAGTTCTGCTTCACACGCGGCAAGTAGTTGCCTACACCGATGAACAGCAAACCGACAACACCGGAAATCAGCACGTTAACCGAACCGACCGCCGGCACCACGCCCCAGACCGTAAGCTCTCCCAGCCAGCTTATGGCGCACATGAACAAGGTGAAGGCGATTACGAAGCCCTGATAGAACTTGCCCGAGGTTCGATATGCCTCACCTTTGGGGTCGATGCGCGGCACCACGCAGAACATTGCGAGAAGCGCCAGAGGCAGCACGCCGAGCGCGGAGGCCATCCAGCTAGGACCCCAACCGTCGACGGCGCCGTTCGCGCCCCAGTGCGTGGGAATCTGCGCAGGCAAGCTCGGCATCACCATGAGGTGCGCTACGACATTGGCGACGCACAGAGCGACCAGCACAATCCACACGCGCGACGATACCCCCGTGGGGTGAATGCCCTTGTTTTCGTTATTCATCCTTATCACCTTCCGTGTTTGTAAAGCCCATAAACCAGCCAATTAAATCCTGCATGACGGTGGTGTTTAAGCTGTATACGATGTTTTGGCCATGGCGCTCATCGGTCACCAACCCGGCGTTTTTTAGCGTCGCCAAGTGATGGCTCAGTGACGGCTTACTGATGTCAAAATGCTCGGCAAGCTCTCCGGCCGTACAATTGCCCTCGTGCAGTAGTTCCAAAATGCGCCGCCGCGTAGGATCGGCAAGCGCCTTAAAACCCTCTCCCGGCATAAGACCTCCTCTCATCATCTCTCATGACGCGCACACTATACTCGATATTTAGATGTTTGTCTAACTATCTAATCGCAATGCTTCAAACCACATCAAAGCAAACGCCATCGCAACCTATGGGCGATTACCTATAATGGCGATAGCTAAAACACGACCGACTCCCCATCGGAGGATATCCATGACCGAAACCACAGCCGCAGCCGCCATCGAGACACGCGACACCAAGCTCGAGATCATCATGGGCCGCGAGGCACTCGATAAGCTCGCCGATGCTACGGTGCTGGTGCTCGGCTGCGGAGGTGTGGGCTCCAATTGCTGCGAGGCACTCGCCCGCGGCGGCATCGGTCATTTCGTCATTCTGGACAAGGACGTCATCGCGCCCAGCAATATCAACCGTCAGGCCATCGCCTTTCACAGCACCATCGGAAAGCGCAAGGTTGACGTGATGGAAGCCATGATCCACGACATCAATCCCGCCGCTGCCGTCATCAAGCGAACTGAATACTTGCTGAGCGACAACATCGATGATTTCTTCGCAAGCGTTTTGGAACAGACGGACGGCAAGCTCGACTACGTCGTCGACGCCATCGACACCATCTCGGCCAAGCTCACCATTGCCAAATA
>CAVKNR010000016.1:0-14702 GCA_963657575.1 Sodaliphilus sp. | reverse complement strand
GTGGCCAAGTGGTAAGGCAGAGGCCTGCAAAGCCTTTACCCCCGGTTCGAATCCGGGCTTCGCCTCCAGGCAACATCCGGGCGCTCCGGCGCCCGTTTTGTTTTACATATGCGGACATGGCTCAGTTGGTAGAGCACAACCTTGCCAAGGTTGGGGTCGCGGGTTCGAGCCCCGTTGTCCGCTCCAAACGCAACAGCCCGACTACTACGGTAGCCGGGCTTTTTTTGTACCTATCTCCTAGGCTCGAACCCGAGAGGGGGCGAGCGTTTTGGGTCGTGGCTGTGGCGTTGTTTGCCGCGAATGTCCGCTTTGGGCGTATCATCGTGGGCATCTCGCATAACCTCGTTGCAAGGGAGATACGCCCCATGGCTACAGAAAAGTCTTCTTCGCGCTCATGGATGTCCGATGCCGCGATCTATCAGATCTACCCGCGCTCGTTTAAGGATTCGACTGGTTCGGGTCTGGGCGATATCGCGGGCATTACCCAGCAGATGGACTATCTTGAGCGGCTGGGTATCGAGGCCATCTGGCTGAGCCCGTTTTACCCTTCGCCTCTTGTCGATGGCGGCTATGATGTGGCGGACTACTGCGATGTCGACCCACGTCTCGGCTCGCTTGACGACTTCGATGACATGATCGCTGCGGCTCACGCGCGCGGCATCAAGGTCATCGTCGACATCGTGCCCAACCATTCATCCAACCAGCACCCCTGGTTCAAAGCCGCTCTTGCCGCCGGCCCCGGATCGCCCGAACGCGCCCGTTATATCTTCCGCGATGGTCGCGGCGAGCATGGCGAGCTGCCTCCCACCAATTGGAATGCCAACTTTGGCGGCCCCGCATGGACGCGTGTTGCGGACGGTCAGTGGTATCTGCACATGTTTACGCCCGAGCAGCCGGACTTTGACTGGTCATGCCCTGAGGTTCACGCGCTCTTTTGCGACGTCCTGGCGTTTTGGAGCGATCGAGGCGTCGACGGCTTTCGCATTGATGTGGCGCAGGGTCTCGCCAAGGATCTCGACCGCGATGACCTCGACCGGTGGCATCTCGCCGAGGGCGATGACATGGTTGACGACGGCACCCATCCGCTGTGGGACCGCAATGAGGTCCACGAGATCTATCGCGAGTGGCGCCGCGTGTTCGACCGCTATAATCCGCCGCGCAGTGCCGTTGCCGAGGCGTGGGTGCTGCCCGAGCGCCAGTATCTCTACGCGCGTCCCAGCGAGCTTGGCCAGACATTCAACTTTGAGTTTGCCAAGGCCACTTGGACCTATGATGACATGCACACTGCAATCGAGAAGGGCTTGAAGGCAGCCGTCGAATCCGATTCCGCCTCGACCTGGGTACTCTCCAACCACGACGTGCCGCGCGTGGCGACACGCTATGCCCTGCCGCAAATCAAGGCGACGCGCTACCACCAGATTGCGCTCGACTGGCTCTTACGCGACGGGTCGTCTTATGACGAGGACCGTGAACTCGGCGAGCGCCGCGCGCGGGCGGCCCTTTTGCTTGAACTGGCGCTTCCGGGCTCGGCATACGTGTATCAGGGTGAGGAGCTCGGCCTTTTTGAGGTGGCTGATATCCCGTGGGCTGCACTCGAAGACCCTACTGCGACCAATACGCACGGACCGAAGCGTGAGAAGGGGCGCGACGGCTGTCGTGTGCCCCTGCCGTGGGTGGCGGCGGACGATCCCGCGCATGGCGGATCGTTTGGGTTTTCGCCGGCAGACGCCGATGCGGCGCCCCATCTGCCGCAGCCTGCATGGTTTTCCGATTACGCTGCCGATAGGGAAGAAGTGGACCCGACATCGATGCTTGCGCTCTATCGTGACGCCCTCTGGCTGCGGCGCAAGCTGCGCGGGTGCGCCAACGATCTTGCGTGGCTCGATCTTGACGGGCGCACCGGTCTTGCGGATGGTGCCGAGGGCGCTGAGGGCGGCGTCATCGCCTATCGCCGCGACAACGGCTGGGCGTGTGTGACGAACTTCGGTGCAGCACCTGTGGAGCTGCCGGCGGGCAGGGTCCTGCTCACCTCATCACCGCTTGCAGACGGCAGGCTCGCGCAGGACAGCTCCGCCTGGATCATGCTCGGTGAGATGTAGGGGCCTCTTGCGGCGAGCTTGCGTTTGCCTGCGCCTTCCGTGGCGGCTGATGCCTTCATGAGGTTCGCGAGGGCGTCGCAAAAAACTTTTCAAAAAAGTTCTTGCATTTGGATGGATCATCCCGTATATTAAATCCTCGCAGGCGGACATGGCTCAGTTGGTAGAGCACAACCTTGCCAAGGTTGGGGTCGCGGGTTCGAGCCCCGTTGTCCGCTCCATTTGGGCGTTTAGCTCAGGGGGAGAGCGCTTCCCTGACACGGAAGAGGTCAGAAGTTCAAATCTTCTAACGCCCACCAAATGTTCGCAGCTCAGAGGCTATGTCCTCTGGGCTGTTTTGTTTTATGCCGCCAAGCACGCCGCCAAATAAGCCACCAAATATTGATCCAAGGTCTGTACGCGATGGTCTTCGCATCCCGTAGAGGTGCCGGCAGATTGCATACGTCCTGGCCGATCGTGACCGCAACATGTTGGTCAAGCACAATCTTTTGGATTCTTTTGGCGTGAGCGGCTTGGTTTTGGTAGGATTTGTCAGCGGCTTGACTAAGGGGGTTTTATAACTGCCATGCAGGTAGCCGTGTTGGTAACGTTTTACCGACTTGCCAAGAACCCCTCATTTTTAATGCGTCTGCAAAATGACTAATTGCTTTGACCTGCTGAAACACTATATGTTGTGTTTGACCTAAAAAAAGAATACAGGATATAGATGCGTCTTTGTCGTATGATAGATGGCGGACAGAGAACGAAGACCTTAACTGCCTCTTTTGGACGTGTTCTTGAGCCGCTTGATCGGCTCCAGGGAATGTCCGCATGGAGGCTTATGGTTTATCGAGAACACAGATTGCGCGACGGCGCCGCAAGACAGGGGCAAGCCCTGCCGGGTATCGTTTGGCTCTGAAGCGCGATGAGGCTACGATGCGAAAGAGGCAAGAGGATGAAGATCATCAAGCGCAGCGGCACCGAGGTTGTCTTTGACATCGATAAGATCGTCAATGCCATCCGCGCCGCAAACTTGGAGGTCGAGGAGAGCTCTCGTCTTACCGACCGCCAGGTGGTTTACGCGGCACAAAACGTCGCCGAGGCATGCGAGAACGCGGGCCACACCGTGTCGGTCGAGGAGATTCAGGATCTGGTCGAGGACGAGATTATGCGTCTCGACTGCTACGAGGTCGCTCGCCATTACATCATCTATCGCTATGTTCAGAGCCTGAAGCGCCAGAAGAACACGACCGACGACAAGATTCTGTCGCTGATTGAGTGCAACAACGAAGAGGTCAAGCAGGAGAACTCCAACAAGAACCCGACCGTCAATTCCGTTCAGCGTGACTACATGGCCGGCGAGATCTCCAAGGACCTGACTCAGCGTGTGTTGCTGCCCCAGGAGATTGTGGATGCCCACAATGAGGGTCTGATTCACTTCCATGATTCGGACTACTTTGCCCAGCACATGCATAACTGCGACCTGGTGAACCTGGAGGATATGCTCCAGAACGGTACTGTTATCTCGGGTACGCTGATTGAGAAGCCGCACAGCTTCTCGACCGCCTGCAACATCGCGACGCAGATCATCGCCCAGGTTGCTTCCTCCCAGTACGGTGGCCAGTCGATTTCGCTGACCCATCTTGCCCCGTTCGTCGAGGTGAGCCGTCAAAAGATTCGCGGCGAGGTCGCCCGCGAGCTCGAGGAGCTCGGCGTTTCCGCATCTCCCGAAAAGGTCCGCGAGGTTGTTGAGGACCGCCTGCGTGACGAGATCCGTCGCGGCGTTCAGACGATTCAGTATCAGGTCGTGACCCTTATGACCACCAACGGCCAGGCGCCGTTCGTGACGGTCTTTATGTATCTTAACGAGGCCCGTACGCCTCAGGAGAAGCACGACCTTGCCATGATCGTGGAGGAGACGCTTCGCCAGCGCTACGAGGGCGTTAAGAACGAGGCCGGCGTTTGGATTACCCCGGCATTCCCCAAGCTTATCTATGTACTCGAGGACGATAACGTTTACGAGGATTCCCCGTACTTCTACCTGACTCAGCTGGCTGCGAAGTGCACCGCCAAGCGCATGGTGCCCGACTACATCTCTGAGAAGAAGATGCGCGAGCTGAAGCTGTCGAAGGGCGAGACCGCCGGCAATGGCGATTGCTACACCTGCATGGGTTGCCGTAGTTTCCTGACGCCCGACCGTTCGGGCAACGGCTTTAACAATGTCGCCAACGCGCTGAACTATGACCCGACCAAGCCTAAGTACTATGGCCGCTTTAACCAGGGCGTTGTGACCATTAACCTGCCTGATGTCGCGCTGAGCTCGCACCAGGACATGGACAAGTTCTGGAAGATCTTCGACGAGCGCCTTGAGCTGTGCCACCGCGCCCTGCTGTGCCGCCATGAGCGTCTGATGGGCACGCTTTCTGACGCCGCACCGATTCTTTGGCAGTACGGTGCTCTCGCCCGTCTGAAGAAGGGCGAGACGATCGACAAGCTGCTCGTGGGCGGTTACTCCACCATTAGTCTGGGTTATGCCGGCCTGTATGAGTGCGTTAAGTACATGACGGGCCACAGCCACACCGAGAAGGAGGGCACGCCCTTTGCCATGGCCGTCATGCAGCGCATGAACGACAAGTGCGCCGAGTGGAAGGCCGAAAGCGATATTGACTTCTCGCTGTACGGTACCCCGCTTGAGTCGACGACCTACAAGTTCGCCAAGTGCCTGCAGCGTCGTTTTGGCATCATCCCGGGCGTGACGGACAAGGGCTACATCACCAATAGCTACCACGTCCACGTGTCCGAGGAGATCGACGCATTCGACAAGCTCAAGTTCGAGGGTATGTTCCAGCAGCTTTCGCCGGGCGGTGCCATCTCCTACGTCGAGGTTCCCAACATGCAGGACAACCTCAAGGCTGTCATTCGCGTGATGCAGTACATCTACGACAACATCATGTACGCCGAGCTCAACACCAAGAGCGACTACTGCCAGGTGTGCGGCTACGACGGTGAGATCAAGATTGTCGAGGATGACGGCAAGCTGGTGTGGGAGTGCCCCAATTGCGGCAACCGCGATCAGGAGAAGATGAACGTCGCCCGTCGTACGTGCGGCTACATCGGTACCCAGTTCTGGAACCAGGGTCGAACCGAGGAGATCCGCGACCGCGTGCTGCATCTCTAATACCGCTCCGGGGCTGAGCCGGGAGGGCCGCTTGGGCATTTGCTCGCTATTTCGGACAGTCCTGCGCAAGACGAAGGCCACATTAAGTGGCCTTCTTTGCGTGCGGAACTCATATCGAGCAAAAGCCCAAGCGGCCCTCTCGGTTCAGCCAAGTTGACGTAGTTGAGATGTAGCATGCGGCCTGCTCACTCCTCGAAGTTCTTAGCGGAAATGAGTTGACTTGCAACAACGCTTTGCTTGCGATGGCGGTTGAGCTGCAACAAAGTTTTTATTGGACCTCGAACCCTATACTCGATGTTCGCTTCGTTCATTGAGTTACCCTTTGCATGAGGCCGGGACATATTGTCCCGCCCGCAGTTTCGCAGGCCGAAGGCCGAGAATGTTTGAGGACGGGATGATATGTCCCGGCCTCCCGGGAGAGTTACCTATGAATTACGCGAACATTAAGTATTTCGACATTGCTGATGGGGAAGGCGTTCGTACTTCTCTGTTTGTGAGCGGGTGCCGTCGTGGGTGCAAGAACTGCTTTAACTCTGTCGCGTGGGACTTTGCTGCGGGTGAGCCGTTCGACCGTGCCGTCGAGGACAAGATTATCGAGAGTCTCGACCATCCCTTTATTGATGGCCTGACGATTCTGGGCGGCGAGCCTATGGAGCCCGAGAATCAGGTGGGGCTTGTTGACTTTATCGAACGCGTGCGTGCGGCCTATCCCGCGGGGTCGGGTAAGACCATTTGGTGCTTTACCGGCGACGTGCTCGAGGAGCTTATGCCGGGTGGCCGTCATCATACCGAGGTGACGGACCGTATCCTGGCCTGCCTCGACATGTTGGTGGACGGCCCGTTTGTTCAGGATCTGTACGATATCTCATTGCGCTTTAGGGGCTCGAGCAATCAGCGCGTGATTGATATGAGCGCCACGCGCGCCCGTGCTGTGCGCGAGGGCGTTGCGCTTTGCGACGCTGTGGAGCTTTGGCGGGACGATCCGGTCTATTCGACCCATACTATGTAGCTTGTGGCCGATGCCAAAGGGCGTGGTACCATAGCGCGAACGCAAAATCGGAAAAGTGAGGCCCAGATGGTCGATCAGGAAAAAGTCGAGGCCGCCATTAAGCTGTTGCTTGAGGGCATAGGCGAGGACCCAACTCGTGAGGGCCTGCTGGAGACCCCGGCGCGCGTTGCCCGTATGTATGGTGAGATCGCCGGCGGTATGGATCAGAGTGCCGAGGAGCACCTGTCCAAAACCTTTGCCGTCGCTTCGAACGACTTGGTTATTGAGCGCGACATCACGTTTTACTCGCTGTGCGAGCACCATCTGCTGCCGTTTTATGGCAAGGCCGCCATTGGTTATATCCCTAACGGTCGGGTGGCCGGGCTTTCCAAGCTCGCCCGCACGGTTGAGGTCTACGCCCGTCGTCTGCAGCTGCAGGAGCAGTTGTGTGCACAGGTTGCCGATGCCCTCATGGAATATCTTGCTCCCCAAGGGGCGATTGTGCTGATGGAAGCCGAGCACATGTGCATGACGATGCGCGGCGTGCAAAAGCCCGGCACCAAGACCGTGACGCTCGCTCGCCGCGGCGTCTTTGAGACCGATCCCGCGCTCGAGGAGCGGTTCTTTAGGATGCTGGGCCGTTAGCATGAGGGTCGTCAACGACTTTACATCGAAGACCGATGAGGGGACGCTGCGTCGCGGTTTCATGGCTTCGGGCCTGGCCCCCTTTGGTGCCATGCCTCGCATTGATTACATTTGTGCCAACGGGCTGTTTCGGCGGCACCTGGGCAACATTGCGCAGTTGGAATCGGGGCGCATCTTCTGCCGCCACGGTATTGACCATCTGCTCGATGTCGCTCGCATTATGTGGATCAAGAATCTCGAGGAACAGCTCGAATTTGACCGCGAGGTCATCTACGCCACGGCACTTCTTCACGATATCGGCAAAGATGAAC
Organism: Sodaliphilus sp.; assembly: GCA_963657575.1. Lineage (GTDB taxonomy): Bacteria > Actinomycetota > Coriobacteriia > Coriobacteriales > Coriobacteriaceae > Collinsella. The sequence continues at coordinate 7,505 of CAVKNR010000016.1, read as the reverse complement.
AGTATGAATCGGGTATATCCCATGATGTTGCAAGCGAACGCGTCGCTGATGCGATTCTCGGCGGCATGCCCGATGATGTGGCGTTTGAGCCGGCCGATGCCGCAGCCATTAAGACGGCCATTCTGGGCCATCGAAAGCTGCGCGTGAACAGCCAACCGCTTGAGCGTCTGCTCTATGCGGCCGATAAAGCGTCGCGCGCCTGCTTTGCATGCCCCGCGCGCAATGCTTGCAACTGGAGCGATGATAAAAAGAACCTGTCGATTCGCGTGTAGTTAGTTTACGCGGTCGGGGTTCTAAACGAAGGAGACGATCGCGATGAGCAACAAGAAACTGCCCGAGAATGCAACCAAGACTGAAGGCGCCGAGCTCGCCCGCCGTGGAAGGGGCGAAATATCCACCGCAACGGCGGTGCCCCACGTGAGCTATGACGATCTTCGCCATGCCGATCGCATTACTATCGACGGTCTCGAGGTCTTTGCCAATCATGGTGTGTATCCCGAAGAGAACACGCTGGGCCAGAAGTTCATCGTGTCCCTGGTGCTCTATGCCGACCTGCGTGCAGCGGGGGAGCACGATAACCTGGACGCCTCGATTGACTACGGCTCGGTGTGCCACGATGTCGATGGCTATCTGCGTGAGCATACGTTTAAGCTTATCGAGGCTGCAGCCGAGGGTGTGGCCCAGATGCTGCTACGTCGTTACCCCTTGCTGCTTGGCGTGCGTGTTAAGCTCGATAAGCCTTGGGCGCCCGTCGGTCTTCCCCTGGCAAGCTGCGGTGTCGAGATCGAGCGCGTGCGCTAGTCGACGCTAGAGCTTGTTGAGGGGCGGCTGCTTGAGCCACTGCGACAGAGCTCTATTGTTGGGGCAGTATGTGTCGAGCAGGACGTGGAACCGCTGGTTGTGGCTCGGCTCGAGCAGGTGGACGAGCTCGTGGGCGACAACCATGTCAAGGCACTCGACGGGGTAGGTGGCAAGTTCTCGTGCGATGCGAATGGCGCCGGTTTTGGGCGTGCATGATCCCCAGCGCGTTTTCATGCTGCGCACGGAAACGCGGGAAACGGCGACACCCATTGCGATTTCGTACGCCCGCACCATATCGCGCAGCGCCGTGGTGACCTCGGATGCGTAGAGCTGGTCGATGCGGGTCTGGAGCTCATCGGACGTCAGGCCGTCGAGGGTTGCGCGCCGCTTGGCCTGTGGGCGTTCGTTCGATTTGTCGGCACCCATAAAACTTGCGAAGGTGGCCTGCTTGGGCCGCGGTGCGGGTGATGCAAAGTTGCGATCGAGCGCATCTTGTACCGTGATGGGCTTGCCCCAAAGTGCAATGATGGACGAGGGGCTGAGCGGCTCTCGTGCCGTCGCCTGACGTTGCTCGCGCTGGGCAAGTCGACTGATAATCCAGGCGCTGTTGCGCTTCACAAACGCTTCGATACGCTCGCGGCTGGCGCCGAGCGGTGCACTGGCGTGGACCTCACCGCTCGATGTGACGCGTAGGTTGAAGTTCTTGACGCGCTTTTTGGTAACGACGACGGGGATGGGCGTCCCATCCGGTCGGGATACGGAAATCGTAAACTGCTGCGTCAAAAGCGGTCCTTCAGATTGGGGACGGGCCGGCATGTCGACCGTTCGGCATGTCGGCCCGCTCAAGGGATGTGAAATTAATAACGCTCAAAGAAGGCAAGCGCGTTGTCGCTGCAGAGCTTTTGCATCACTGTCTTGCCAAAATGCTTGGAAAGCATGTTCTGGAACTCGGGCATCTTGCTGGCATCGGAGAGGAAAGCGGGCACCGTGGCGCCGTCCCAGTCGCCGCCGAGCGCGATGACGTCCTCGCCGCCCAGGTCGAGCCAGTGCTCGATATGTGCCGCCAGCTGGTCGAAGGTGACGCCTGCGGCGGTCTTGTCGGTTGCGTCGTTGGAAAGGAACTCGCTGCAGTAGTTGAGGCCGACGATGCCACCCATGTCGCGAATGGTGCGGAACTGGTCGTCGGTGAGGTTGCGCTTAACGCCGCAAACTGCACGGGAGTTGGAGTGGCTGGCGACGAAGGGGCGCGTGGCGTGGGCGACAACCTCGTCAAAGCACTCGTCGTTGAGGTGGGAGACATCGAGTACCATGCCGGCGTGCTCCATCTGCGTAAGTGCCTCGATGCCGGCGGCGGTGAGGCCGGCGTGGGTGTCGTGGCCGCTCGCGAGCGGCCCCTGCGCATTCCAGCTGAGTGACGACATAAGCACGCCCAAGCTCTTAAGCACTTCGATCAGCGCGGGGTCCTCGGCAAAGAACGTGGCGTTTTCGATGGTGTGGATGCAAGCGACCTTGCCGTCCTTGAGCGCGGGGCGAATGTCTGCGGCGCTGCGCACGTTGACCATACGGTCGTGGTTGAGCATTGCCTGGCCGCTCATATGCGCCATGATCTGCGCCTGGAAGCGCGCGGCGTGGGCGGTGGGAATCTCGTCGGGGACAAACGTGGCGAAGCACTGTGCCCACGGCGTGTTGTCGATCTTTGCGAGCGAGATGGCACAGGCGTTACCCTCGATGAGGTCGAAATCTTGCGGATGCGTTTCGTCGCCGGGGAAATAACCGTCGGTGCCGGCGGTAAAGCGCAGGTCGAGATCGAGCGTGGCCCAGCCGATTCGGTCGGCGGTGTCGCAGTGTAGGTCAAATACGGGATATGCCATGGTTCCTCCGGTTGCAGCGTTTCTTTGCAAACTGTCATTGAATTGTATGACTAGGGTATAGTTAGCGCCATATGTTCACGGCGGCCCGCGTTGTGCGCCGCCCTTATCACGGAGGTTACCATGTCCAACCAGGGCAAGAAGGTCAAGACCCATTATCGCGGCACGCTCGATGACGGCACGCAGTTCGATAGCTCCTACGATCGCGGCGAGCCGCTGGAGTTCACCTGCGGTGCCGGTCAGATGATCAAGGGCTTCGACGCCGCTGTTGTCGACATGCAGGCGGGCGAGAAGAAGACCGTGCACATTCCTGCTGCCGATGCCTACGGCGAGCACAATCCCGAGATGGTTCTGACCTTCCCGGCCGAACAGGTTCCCAACATCGAGCAGATTGAGAAGGGCATGAAGCTCTTCTTGTCCACGCCGAGCGGTATGCCCGTCCCCGCCGTGGTCATCGATGTAACGCCCGAGGCCGTGACGCTCGACGCCAACCACGAGCTGGCCGGTAAGGACCTCAACTTTGATATCGAGCTCGTCGAGGTCGAGGGTTAGAGTATGCCTGAACGCTTGGTTTCGACGACATGCTTGGGAAATCTCAACGATCCGTCCTATGAACTCCTGCTTCGCCGGAAGCTGGGCGGCGTCTTTGAAGTTGACGAGCTGCTGCTCGATTGGGACCAGGTTGATGTATACGCGTTTGTGGGCGTGACGGAGCTGGGGCGCACGGTCGATGTTCGGCTGGATACTGCCGACGGCGGTCGTCTTGTCGACGGCGACGTGCTCGCCGTCGACCGTTCGGGCGTGGTGCCCGTGGCGGTTGTCGTGCGCCTGCGCAGCGCCGAGGTTTATTTGGTCGAAGTTGACCGCATGGACCCGATTGCGCTCGCGCATGCGTGCTGGGAGATCGGCAATATGCATGCGCCGCTTTTTCGAGGCGATTCGGACGAGCATACCGTGCGCATGTATACGCCGGTGCAGCCTGTTTTGGGCCGCATGCTCCGGGGCGTCGAGGGCGTTCGGCTCTTGACGGTTACCCGTGAACTCGATTCGGACCGGCGCTTTGCGTCGAGTGCGGCGGAGGTCGTCGTGAGCATGGCTCCCGACTTTACCATCGTAAAAAAGGCGCGCGGCTAAGCGCGCGTATGCGCAAGACGGGCTTTGAGGGGCGACCGATCAAGGTCCGTCTTGCTGTTGATATGAGGCTTTGGGGGAAGCATATGGGTCTTGAGGGAATCAAACTGATTGCATGCGATTTGGACGGCACGTTGCTGCATCCGGGGGAGCGCGAACTGCGTTCCGAGGCCTTTGAGCTTATCGATGAGCTGCATCGTCGTGGTATCGTGTTTATGCCGGCGAGTGGCCGTCAATACGCGAGCTTGCGCTACCTGTTTGCCCCGGTGGCCGATGAGCTCGCCTATGTATGCGAAAACGGAACCCTGGTGATGAGCGAGGGGCGTGCCGTCGTCAAGCGTTCCATGGAGCGTAGCCTTGCTATGGTTATCGCGAATACCGTGGTTGCTTATCCCCATACCGACATGACCCTTTCGTGTGAGGGGCACATCTACACCATGAGCGGCAACGATGCGTTCGTCGACCATTTGCGCTATGTGGTCCACTGCGATGTGGCGGTGGTCGACCGTCCCGAGGACATCGACGAGGATGTCATTAAGATTGGCTTCCAGACGCCCGAGGTGGATTATCCGGCGGCCCGGGAGTATTTCGAGCGCCTCTTTGGCGACCGTGTCGATGTGATGACGTCAGGAACCGCATGGACGGACCTTATCGGTTTCGGTTCGGGCAAGGGCTCCGCGCTTGTCGATTACGGTCGTGTCCTGGGGATTTCGCCCGATGAGATGATGGCATTTGGCGACAATGAGAACGATCGCGACATGCTCAACGTCGTGGGCCATCCCTATCTGATGGAGAGCTGCAACCCCACCATGCGCGGTATCAACGATCGCGTCCGTTACGTGCACACGGTCGAAGAAGAACTGCGCCGCCTGCTCGCCGAGTAGGTTTTCGGGACATGCCTAGAAATGTACTGTTTGCTGCAAAGCGCGGAAAGGTGGATTTTAAGGCATGTCCCAAACATCTACCGGCAGTTGGGGCAGAGACCCTCGAAGATGGTGTAGTGCGACGTGACGTGCCAGCCGATTTGCTCGGACGCTTTGGCGTCGAGCTGGGCATCGAAGGGGAGCGGTACGTCGATGACGCGGCTGCACGAGGTGCAGATGATATGTGCGTGCGGCTCGATGGTGCGATCGAAGCGACTCCCGCCCGGCGTCTTGATCGAGAGGATTTCTCCGGCATCTGCCAAGAGATTGAGGTTGCGGTAGACCGTGCCGCGGCTGATCTTGTCATCCTGTTCGCGCACGGCGTTGTAGATTTCGTCGGCGGTGGGATGGTTATAGCTTTGGCGCACGGCGTCAAGAACCAGCTTTCGCTGCTTGGTATTCCTTCTTTGCACCGCCATACGCCTCGCCTCTTTTCTATTAACGGTCGTAGGTAAATGATACCGTATTTAGCACACAATACTAATAATGAGGAGTGAAACCGTCTTCATTGGCAAGTGGGGCTCGGACCTGGGCGTCTACGAGGCGAAAACGCGTTCCCATGCGCTCGTAGGAGGCATGAAGTGCCTCGAGATGAGATAGGATGTCTGCCGGAGCTCCCTGTATCTCCATCTCGACTGAGCCGTCTTCCATGTTACGCACCCAGCCGGTGAGCGCGCGTGCCTGCGCGAGGTTGGTGTTGGTAAAGCGAAAACCAACGCCTTGGACTTGCCCCGCCCAGCGCAGGAAATAGCGCAGGGGAGTGTCTTGAGTGACCCCGTCGCTTGCGAGCACAGTAAGCCTGCGGCGCAGCTCGAGCTCGACGTTTGACGGCTTTTGAGGCTCTCGACTGCCGCTGGTGACGCTGGAGAAAAACGTATCGAAGAAGCCCATCGCTATGCCTGCTTGCCTGCGTCGGCCGGGAAGGTTATGCCGGCCTGCTGGCGCACGGCATCCATGATGCGCAGTGAGACGAGCGTGACATCGCGGTAGTGGCCAAGCTCGTGGCGTCCCGCCGGGGTCTCCCAAATCTCTTCCTTGACGTTATCGATGCCGCCGATGGCGGTGATAAAGTCTGTGAGTTCGTATTCCATGGTGTTACTCGATTTGGGCAGGTCGAGCACGCGGCCGTTGTCGCCCTGTTCGCGCGGTGCCTCGGTCGCTGAGCCGCGTACGACATCGCCGCGATAGTCGATGCGGACGTTGCGGGGCGTGGACAGATGGTCGATCTGGATAGTGCCACGCTCGCCTTCGATCTGCGAGGGCAGCAGGTCATTCGTAATTTTGGAGTGCGCGAGCTCGACGGAGATACGGCCACCGCCGTAACTGGCGAGGATAGAACCGCAGCCGTCGATGGGGCCGTGCGTGAGCTGTCGCGTGGTGGGGTCGAGCAGAGTAGCCATGCTCGTAAGGCCGGAGGGCATGCCGAAAATCTCGACCATGGGCTCGACGGTGTAGACGCCAATGTCCATGAGGGAACCCGATGCCATATTGCAGTCGAAGATATTGGTGGAGCGTCCCGCGAGAATCTCGTTGTAGCGCGAGGAATACTTGCCAAAGCGCAATGAGGCACGACGAATGGGCGCAATCTCGCCCAGGGCGTCCTCGATGGCGTGGAAAGCGGGGTCATGGAGCGGGCGCATGGCCTCGAGGGCCACGACACCTGCTGCCTCGGCAGCGCGGAAGACTTCCAGCGCCTGCGCCTCGGTGGCGCAGAAGGGCTTCTCGACGATGACGTGCTTGCCACCGGCGATGCAGGCAAGGGCCTGCTCGTAGTGAAGTGCGTTAGGGCTGCCGATGTAGACGGCGTCGACGTCGTCGGCAGACGCAAGCTCGTCAAGTGCGGTGAAGTTACGCTCGCCGCCGTGCTTAGCGGTGAAGGCGGCGCCGCGATCTGCGTCGCGCGAGAGCGTGCCCACAAACGCGGCTTGGTCGTTGGCGTTGACGACCTGGATAAAGTCGTCGGTGATCATGGATGTGCCGATAGTCGCTATACGCAGCATGTATCCCCCTCGTGCCGTTCGGTTTACAGGATGAGTGTAGCGCGAGGGGGCAGGAAATAGCGTGCGAAAACGCTATTACAGGTCGCTCTCGTTAAAGCCGGTATCGATATCGAGATTGCTGCCGTCGGCCGCCGTGGTGGCGAGCTCATCGCAGCGCTCGTTGAGCTCATGGCCGGCGTGACCCTTAACCCAGATGAACTCAACTTTGTGCTTGCTTTTGGCGGTGAGTAGGCGCTCCCACAGGTCGCGGTTCTTGACGGGCTGCTTGTTGGCGGTTTTCCATCCGCGCTTTTTCCAGCCGTCGATCCAGTGTTTGTTAAAGGCGTTGACAACGTACTGCGAGTCGGAATGGACTTCAACCTCGCAAGGGCGGTTGAGCGCCTCGAGCGCCACGATGACCGCCATGAGCTCCATGCGGTTGTTGGTGGTCTTGGCGTAGCCGCGCGAAAGCTCGGAGGTGAAGGTCTTGCCGGCGGGGTTGGTGTATTTGAGCACGGCGCCGTAGCCGCCGCGTCCCGGATTTGATCGGGCCGAGCCGTCGGTATAGATGATGACCTTCACGGGCTTCCTTTCGTTGAGTGCGTTTCGTGTGAGTGACCATTGTAGCGTCATGCCCGCCGGGGGCTAGCAATCTACGATTTCTACCCCGTCTTCCGACAGTTGGTCGGCATGGATGATGCGGTTGAGTTCGTCGAGGTATTGCTGCAAGAGGGGGGAGGGCTTGCGGTCGTCGTGCATGATATAGCCTACGTGCATCGTTGGGGCGTCTGCTAACGGGATCG
>CAVKNR010000015.1:0-14798 GCA_963657575.1 Sodaliphilus sp. | reverse complement strand
AGCACTAGAGGACTTCTTAGCAGTGGTCGTGGAAACAGCACCCGTATCGGACTTGGAATCGGACTTCTTGTCGGACTTCTTGTCGGACTTGCCGTCCTTCCTGTCAGACTTCCTGTCAGACTTCTTGTCAGACTTCTTCTCGTCCTTCTTATCGGACTTATCGGAGTCCTTCTTGTCGGACTTGTTGTCCCTGGTCTCGTTCTTGGTCGACACCGTCGTCTTGGTCACCGGCTTCTGGCCCGGGGCAATAGCGCCGCCCTTCGAGCCGGAGCCAGAACCAGCGCCAGCGCCAGTGCCGGAACCAGTACCGGTACTAGAACCGCCGCCGCCATTCGAACCAACGCCGCCATTGCCGCCATTGGAGCCTGAACCGCCATTACCGCCAGGGTTAACGGCATTCTTGGTCCACTTGGCATACAACGTCAGGTCGGCCGCCACCGGCGTACTGAAGTCATACGCCTGCGTGCAAGCCTCATCGGTATACCAACCGCCGAAAGTGTAGCCATCGCGCGTCGGATCGACCGGCTTGACCAGCTTGCCATCGGCCGTAGCAACAAACTTAGTGTCGCAAGCAGACCCGCCGTTGGAGTTAAAGGCAACCGTCCAAGACTCGACAGCTCCAAGTTTAAACAGCGTGCCCGAATCATTAATGTAGTAGAGATTGCCAGAAGCATCGGCAATGACCGGAGAGTCACAGTACTGGTAATGGCCAGCCGCATCATAAATCTGCGTCGCCTCTGCATCGCCGAGCGTATAGCGATACACGCCACCACCAGCAGAGTAGTTGACGTAATCCTTGCTATCCGCGCTGTTAACGGTGAAGTACACATAGGTCTTGCCGCCCTGAACACTCACCAGCGGAGTAGCAGCAATACCGTTGAGGCCAGCCGGCAGCGCCTTGCCGTCGGCAGCAGCGACCATCGTGGTCTTACCCGTCTTCAGGTTATAGAGAACCAGAGCAGAGCCCGTAGCCGTCTGTCCGCCGACAATCAGATTGTCACCAGACACCGCAGGGGCGCTCAGATTATTCGTAAGGCCCAGATCAACCGTCTTCTGTTCACTCAGCACGCCCTTCGCCGAAAGCGAAATCACATGGAGCTTTCCGTCGTGCGTCATCTGATAGAAGGTCGAACCATTGGACGGATCGGCAATGCAATCGGCATTTGCGACAGCGCCGAGCTTCATGGTCGAAACGACATCGCCCGTCGTCTTATCAATGCACTTAAGCGTACCCGCGCTCGTAGGAACGATGGCATACTTATCCGTCAAAGCCGCACCAGTCCAGTAATAGCCCTCGGCAGGGTCGATGTTCTGCCAAGAAACTTCGCCCGTGGCAATCTTAATGCGCGCAAAGGAGCCGTTGCCGTAGGTCGCGTTGTAATTCTCGTCATACGAAATATCGACCGAGCCTACATAGACGTACTCGCCGTCCGAAACGACGGTGCAGGAGCTCTGCGTCAAGTCCGTCAAACCAGGCGTCAGCCACTTGCAGATCAGCTTGTCTGCAGTAATCGCCTGGACCGCACCGCCGTTGAGCGGAACGATGATAAGGCCATTGGTATAGATCGGACGAGAGGTATAGCTCACCTTGGAGGCAAGCGGCGCAGAGGCAACCTTTTTGCCCGTGGACGAATCGATCTTAATGAGCTCGTTCTCGGTCGCGATGTACACAAAGCCGTTAGCAATGACAGGCTCGCTGCAGTTGGCATACTGCTGACCAGACTCGGCCTTCCAATCGAAGGCCCACTTAAGACCGGCGGCCTGCGCAGGCGTCTTGGCATCCGTTACGGTCGAACCGTTGCCACTGTTGCCGTAGCCGGCCCACTCGGCATCCCAATCAGGAGTCGTCGCGCTCGGATCCACGACAATCTTGTCGGGATCGGGCATGGGCGAATTATCGGTGGTATAGGCAAGCGTGACCTTATCGCCGCTCTTGAGCGTAATCTGATTGGCGCGGAGTAAGGAGGGCTCTCCGTTGATATACAGATGCCAATATTTATTGGTCGCAGCATCCCAACCATACGGCTTGTGATCGAACGGCGAAGTAATGGAATTCAGGAACCAGTACTCACCGCTCCGGGAGCCGTTGTACGCAACGCCCTTGGCCTTCAAAACTGCCTCAATAAGGTTCTGGGCCGTGGAGCCTTCGGGCAGAGAAACATTGCTTGCCGTGCCCCAACGCGTATTGTTCCCGTTGACATCGGGACCGATAACATCGGCGGATCCAAGCACCTGACCGGGGAGGGCATCGGCGTCAGCACCATACATAAAGGTGACGGCGTCACCCTCCTGGAGCTTGTAGGCACCGGCGCCAACGTCGGCGAACTTGCCATTTACGTAGAAGCGCCAATAGCTATTGGTCGCAGCATCATAGCCACAATAGGACTTACCATCGAAGGGCGAATAAATGCCGTTGAGGAACCAGCCCCAAGACGATTCGCCAGCATCGAGAGTAAGGCCGACCTGCTCAAGGAGATCCTTGGCAGTGGAGCCTGCCTTGAGACTCGTCTGACCCGTCGAAGCCCAAACCTGCTGCTTGCCGTCCTTGTCCTTACCGAGAACCTGAACAGAAGCATGGACAGAATCGGACGGCAACTGGTCGCCCCAGCCACCGTAGAACCACGTGACGGTATCGCCGGCATGGATGGTGACATTGTCCGCCGTATAGTCACTCGACTTGCCGTTGATGAACAGCTGCCAATAGGTCGAATAATCTTGGGGTGTACCCAGCTCAACACCGTTGTACTTAAGGCTCAGAATGAAGGAGCCCGCAGCAACGGCGTCAATGTCGTTCGCCTCGAGTGCGACCTTCGTAAGGTCAAGTGCGCTCGAGCCGGACGTCACCACATACTGCGCATTATCGACCCAAGTCTGAGTCTTGCCCTGGGCATCGCGACCAATGACGGTCACATTTGCGGCAACCTGGTCTTTAACGACAGGGGACGAGCTACCAGCCGTATAGGCAAACTCAATCTTCTGCCCCTGGGTGAGCTTGACGCTGCTCGCGCCAACCGAGGAAGACGCGCCGTCGACGAACAGCTGCCAGAAGGCATAAGTCGTCGGATCGTAGGCAAGCGTGCGACCATCGCTCGGGGATGTGATGCTTTCGAGGTAGAAACCGTATGCCGTGTTCGGTTCGTACTTCGCCTTGAAGCCCGTCTTCTCCTGCAGCTTAATGAAGGCATCCGCAGCCGTCGCGCCCTCGTCGAGCTTGAGCTGCGTAGGTGCCACCCAGGTCTGGGCCTTGCCGTCGGCATCGGTGCCGATAATCGAGAACGAGACCTCGACCTGCTTCTTGGCGACATCGCCGGTTTCTGTCGGGTTCTCTGTCTGGACGGCAGCCGCGGCGGCAGATCCCGCTTGGCCAGCGGATGCCGTCGAAGACTGCTCGCTCGTGGCAGGGCTCTCCCCCGTCGCCGAGCCTTCGTCGCCAGTTGCCGCCTCAGTTGTGGCGGCACTAGTTGCAGACGCGCTCCCAGAATCCGAAACCTCGGCGCCGCTCTGCTCAGCGGCACCGCCCGCAAGCGCTGCGTCCTCGCCCGGCGTCGCAGCCTGAGCCACAGCCTCGGCAATGCCCTCGGCGCCCTCGGCCCACAGCTGAGCCGGTGTGGTGCCAAAGGCCATCGCGAAGGCCAGGAATGCCACCAGGCCGCGCTTGGCTACGCCGCGCGCAATTGCGCCACGGCGATGCGAGACGCGCTGGCGCTCGTCCTCAAACATATCCATTTGTCTCCTACTGTCTGTACTTGGAGCGTTGCCTTGAGACTGCCCCACGTCATCGCGCATGTTGCGCTCGAGTTCCCCCATCGGGGTCCCCCTTCCCTCCAGAGCCCTATGCACACCGGCGGCAAAAGCCGCAGCCGCATGCAAGACGGGAGGCGATCCGACTTAACCTTAACGACTCGGGCACGTCGTCCGATCTGCGACGCGAGCATCCCGAGCCAAGAGGAATTACGGTTACTGGTACAGCCGGGGACTTGCACCCCGATTCTCCCAAACGCGCAGGAAAACCGCGCATTCGTGCGTCTCCGCACCACCATCTAGGCCATCGATTAAAACCGTCAATATGCTATCACGCAAAAGGGCCTCGCACGCAGGCGAAGCCCATGGTAAAAGCTATTGTTTGCGATAGGAAAATGCGGTGACGGTCGCAGCCTCTAGTGCTTGCCGCCGTGGCTGTTGAGCCAGATATTGCGGCCCAGCATAAGTGCCAGCACCAGCGCGCTCACGTAGCCCATAAAGCCAATGACCGGGATACCAAACACAACCGGCTCGATGCGCGCGTAGTACACCACCGACGAACCGATAAACAGGCCGGCAATCACAATTGCCATCGACATGCGGTCGATAATTCCGCCCAGCTGTCGCAGCGCCTTATCGCTGCTCATGATCTGCGTGTTCACCTTAAGCTGACCGCGTGTGAGCATGCGCGAAGCCAAGCCCAGATACTCAGCCGCCTCGAGCGAGCCCTTCGCCGCGCGATAACTGCTCGCTGCAAAGTCGCGGCTCATCTCGCGCATGCGGGCGTAGGTGCTCTTCTCGTTTTTGATGTGCGTCTGGATGATCTGGATCATGTTGACGTTAGGCATGTACTCGGTCAACAGGCCCTCGAGCGTCACCATGCCGCGGGCGAACATTGTCACCACGCTCGGCAGCTCAACGTCATTTTTGCGCGCGAGGTTTAACAGCGAGGTCAAAAACTCACCGATATCCAGGTCCTTAAGGTCAAGGCCCGCAAAGTCAGCCACGATAAAGTCCAAATCGGACAAAAAGGCCGAATGATCGAGCTCAGCCGAGTCGCCACGCGTCACAGCGAAGCGCATGAGCGAATCCTTGAGCTTTGGCACATCGCCCTCGGCCACGGCAAAGATCATATCCTTGACGATACCGCGGTCGTGGCTCGACATGCGTCCGACCATGCCCAAGTCGATAAAGTAAACGATGCCGTCCTTGAGGATGATATTTCCCGCATGTGGGTCAGCATGGAAAAAGCCATCGTCGAGCACCTGTGTCGAGTAGTCCTCGACGATTGCGGCACCGATCTTTACCAAGTCATAGCCCTCGGCCACCAAGCGTTCAGGATCGGCGATCGAAATGCCGTCGACGTAGTCCATAACCACCACGTGCTCGGTGCACAGGTCCAGATAGGATTTAGGGCACGCCACGCCATGAACGCTCTTATGGAACTCGTAGAAGTCGTTGAGGTTTTTGGCCTCGGCCAAAAAGTTGGTCTCCTCGCGAAACGAGGTCCACAGCTCCTCGACTACGCCGTGCAGGTCAACGAATTGATCGGTGTTGACGAACTTGGAAACGATACGCACCACCGAGCGGATGATATCGATGTCCTGTGCCATAACCTGCTGCGCACCGGGGCGCTGCACCTTGACGGCCACGTCCTCGCCCGTCACCAGACGAGCGCGGTGCACCTGCGCGAGCGATGCGCTACCAAGCGGATTGGGGTCGATCGCATCGAACATCTCCCCCAGGCGCAGGCCGTATTCTTCCTCCAGGCAGCGAAGCACCACCTCGTACGGCACCGGCTCCACGTCGGAACGCAGACGGCGCAGCTCATCGCAAAAGCGCTGCGGCAGAATCTCGGACCGGTTGGCCAGAATCTGCCCCATCTTGACGAACATGGGGCCGAGCTCCTCGAGCAGGCGGCGCAAGCGGACCGGCGTGAGGTTATCCCACACACGGTACTTTTTGACCAAGCGAACAATCTGCCCAATGCGCTCGCGGCGACCCGCCGGCGTGAGTTGGTATTCCTCATCCGGCGCCATCGCGTCGGGCTCCTCGGGGACCATATCGACAGCGCGCGGCTTCTTGCGAGCGCCCGAAACGGCGGCCTCGACCTCGTCGGCAACCGCCGCCTCGTCACCCAAGGGATCTAGATTGTTGTAATCGGTGGTGGAATCTGCCATCTGCGCTGCTACTCGGCCTCTTCGGTATCCTTCGCATCGTCGGGCTCAACGGACTCGACGGGCACCGAGGTCACGTTGTCCTCGACCGAATCGACGATGTCGCGCACATGGGCCAGGAAGGCCGTACGCTCGGGCGCAGTCATAACGCGGACGCGAGCCAGAATGAGCTCGTCGAGCACGCGTTGGGCCGCGGTCTCGCCCTGCATGCCCAAGCGCTCGGTCAGGTCGGAGATGGTACCGCCGGCCTGCTCGAACATGTCGGACACACTGCGGGCGATATCGGGGGTGGCGGTGTCCTTGCGGACCTGCTCGCCTTTGGTATTAAGGTCGTCGAGGACCTTCTTGCCGCCTTCAACAGCAACGGCGGCAGCGCCAAAGCCCACGTTGATGGCGCCGTTAACAAGCTGATCGAGCTTCATAACCATGGTTGTCTCCAATCACAAACAACTGCATTGGCGTTCTTGTACCCAAGATTGAGTGAAAGCGACAAAGCGTTTTAGCACTATTCGATCGACGGGAAATCCCTACCTCACGTTGTCGTTCATCGCGAAAGAGTTCTTCATGGCGCAGCTCGTGGTGTAGAGCACCTTGCCCAGTAGAGCATCGGTCTCCACGCGAACACGCTCGGCAAAGGCCTCATTGGCGCGTGCAAGCTCGGCAGGTACCTCGGCCTCGGGCAGAGCGGCTACGGCAGCATCGACGTCATGGATCTGCTTGTGGCCCATGCCACCGACCTTCTCCTGATAGTCCTCCACAGCGCGGCCGCACTCATGGAAACGGACGTCGGCCAGGGCGCCGATCAGGCGGTTGGCCCAGTAGAAGTTTTCGGACGTCACGCGAGCCTGCGTGTCGGCATAGTACTCGGGCATGGTCTCGACGTTGGCGTACAGCGGAACCAGCGCGTTAAACGAATTGGAACCAAAGGCCATCCACTGCACGGCGCGATACGCCGGCTGCGCATAGGGGCGTAGTTGCAACACGGCGAGCTGGCTGTTGCGGTTGATGCCGATGGGGCGATAGGCGCCGCGCGTGGCGGGCGTGCCCTTGCTACCGTAGCAGTCGTACTCCGTGCCCTGGTAGTGGCTCGAAAGCACGTACTTAATGTCCTCGATGGTCACCTTGCGCTCGGGCACGCGGCTCCAGGGGATATCGTCGCTCTCGGGCGTGTAGTCGGCCTCGGGACCATCCCACACATCGCTGGGGTTGAGGCAGCGCTGCATGTACCAGGCGCGCGGCGTGTTGTAAACGTGGTCGCTGTCGCTGTGCGAGCCAAAGACCTCGCGCGGGTTAAAGACCGCGGCAGGACCGTCGCCCTCGACGCCCAGCGTCAGGTCCAGATGCCACTCGGCCATCCAGGCGCGCAGGTCGGCGGAGCACATGTGGTCGGCCTGGGCGCCCTCGGCGTCATCCAGGTCAAAGCTGTCGATACCCAGCTGGTTGGGCATGGTCACATAGGCGTCGTCAGGCACGCGCTTGGCGATCCAGCGGTGACCACCGATGGTCTCGAGCCACCAGATCTCGTCCACGTCGCTAAAGGCGATGCCGTTGTTCTCGTAAGTGCCGTAGCGCTCGAGCAGGTCGCCCAGGATGCGCACGCCGTCGCGGGCGGACTTGGCATACGGCAGGACCAGGGTCACCATGTCCTCCTCGCCCAGGCCACCAGGCTGCGCCGGCACATAGCCGTCCTCGCCCTCGTTGCCCTTGGCGGGCACGTAGTCCACGAGCGGGTCGGCGCCGCGAACGCGCTCGTTGGTGGTGAGCGTCTCGGTTGCGGACATGCCAACATTGAGCTCGTTGAAACCGGCCTCGGCCCAGATGCCGTGGCCCGGGACAACATCGGGGACACTCGTGTAGCGCATGGGGTTATCGGGCAGCTCAACGGTCAGGTGACTCAGGACGCTCGTGTAGACGCGCGGCTGCTCGTCGGGATGCACCACGCGCATACGCTTGGGCTCAAACACCCCGTTGGACGAGTCCTCGTTACGCGCGACAAGCGTCGACCCGTCGTAGCTCGCGTTCTTACCGACCAGAATCGTTGTGCACGGCATGCGCATCCTCCTTGAGCGAAGAAATCAAACGGCAACAGTGTATCGCTTCGACGCAAAAAGGGCGAAACCACGGCACCGGCAACCCCTGTGGTCAAAAAATGCCAAATATGAGTACTGTCACCAATTTAGTAACAGCAATTTTGCTACGCATGGGTGTCGGAAGTCTACATTTGTTCAAAAATTAGATGATGTAATTCCCCATAGGTCCAATAAAATAGGCTCTCTATCGATAATAAATATCGTTAGAGAGCCAAATTAACCTAAAATATATGTGACTATCTTGGCAACACTACTCATATTTGGCATTTTCTGTCCACGGGGTATAGAACTAACCCCTCAAACAGCTTCAAAACGCCTATTTCGATGCGTGCTCGGCCGCTTCGATCACGTGTTTGGCGAGAATCGCCGTTGTCACGGCGCCCACGCCGCCCGGCACGGGGGTGATGGCACCAACAACCGGCTCCGCGGCAACAAAATCGACGTCACCCACCAGCTTGCCAGCGTCCTCATCCCAGTTAATGCCCACATCAATGATCGTCTGGTCCTCGCGAACGGCATCCACGCCAATCGTGCGCGCGCGTCCAACGGCGGCAACCACAATGTCAGCAGCACAGCACTCGGCGGCAAGATCGCGCGTATGCGTATGGCACGTCGTCACGGTTGCGTTGCGCGCCGTAAGCATGGCGGCAACGGGGCGGCCAATTACCAGTGAGCGTCCGACCACGGCAACTTTGGCGCCGTCCAGCTCAACGCCGTAATGATCCAGCAAAGCAAGCACGGCTTCAGCTGTGCAGGGGGCAAAACCCTCGCCGCGCCCCGAAAGCGTGGTGAGCAGCGAAGCCGGCGTCATGGAGTCAACGTCCTTGGCGAGATCGAGCACTGCGGCGACGGCGTTCTCGTCAAGGCCGGCGGGCAGCGGGCGGAACATCAGACAGCCATGAACAGCCGAGTCGGCATTGATGTCCTCGATGGCCGTCAACAGCTCGTCTTGCGAAACACCGGCAGGAAGCAACACGCGACGCGCCTCGATGCCAACCTTTTCGCAGCGTTTAAGGGCGCCGCGCTCGTAGGATAGGTCGTCCTCGCGTTCACCCACACGCACGATAGCAAGCGTCGGAACAACACCGCGTTCGCGCAGCGCAGCGCAGCGGGCAGCGAGCTCCTCAGTCAAAGCGCGGGCGACGGGAGCACCCTTCAGTAGCTCAGCCATGGCTATCCCCTCTTTCTTGCAGCGTCGGCGGCACGGCGCGCCAGCGCATCGGCGCGCGGCAGCCATGTGTCGAGCAACTCATCACACGCCGTCTCGAGCTCCTCGGCGCGCGCCCGATCCTTCATGGACGTGGTATTGGCAAAGAGCGTCAGACTCGCGCCCTGCATGGCGGCACGGCAGAACACGGCGCCACAGGCCACATCGGACAGCAGCTGGCGCGATCCCTTGTCAGCCATATCCTCGAGCAACGCCAGCGCACGACCGCACGCATCCATGATGCGATACGGCGGTATGGCGGCAACATGCAGCGCATCTTGAATCGCAGCCGTTCGAGCAGGGTCCTCACGCGAAACACCATACGCCGCCGACACCTGCCCGTAGGCACGAACGTCCTCGGCGACCAAGTCGACAAGTTCCTGAGCCAATTCATCCGCCTGGGCAAACGCGCGCGTCAAGTCGTCCGCGCGATCGGCAAGCGCGGGGTTCGTCGCGCCATAGCGAGCAACCATCCCGCACAGCGAGGCGCCCAGTGCGCCCACAAACGCACTGGCGCTGCCGCCGCCGGGAACGGGCTCGCGCGCAGCCAGCGCCTCGGCAAAACCACGACAGGTTTTATCCATCATCTCTTGGCTCATACGCATGCACCTTCAAGTCATATACATCGGTCGGACGGCGACTGCCTGCCGACTGTATCGATCACATAATGGTGCTAAGTCTAGCCCATAAGCACACGGGCGTCAGCGTACCTGGCCATCGCTGATTTCTATGGCACGCGATAGGCGGCGGCAACGCAAGCATGGGACACATGGCCCACCTTTCGAGACTCTCTGGCAGCACAAACCGGGGCATATCTATAAATAAGGAGCCCGTTGGGGCACGGCTGCGCAACGACCGCAAACCACGAAAGGAGGCATTAACGTACTCATACAACCCACGCACAAAGACATCCGCCGCAAACGGAAACAACGCCCCAACAACATGCGGCGCCATGATGTCACTAACAGACAAGGAGGACGCCACCATGAAGAAAAAGACCCTATCGATCCTTTCCCTGTGCATCGCCCTCTTTTCCGCGTTTGCCCTTGTCGGCTGCGGCGGGAGCGCGTCGAGCGGGGGCAGCAGCGCCGCCAAGAGCGAGGGCAAGGAAAAGGCCCCCGTCGCCGAAAAGACCGACTTTATCTGGTTTAAGGTCGAGATGCCCGGAGGCGTCGGCGTTAGCGACTCCGCTGGCAAGAACGCAGATAGAATCCAGCTCACCTTCCCCGAAGACGAGAACGGTTCCTCCGACCGCTTCATCCCCGTCTGGAAAAAGGCGATGACGGCTGAGGAGTCCCATGCCGACCAGGCAGAAAAGAAAGGCGATACGTTCCAGTGGGAGGATGGCGGGTCCGTCGAGTACAACGGCAGGACATGGCTCACCGGAACGTACAAGGACAACAGCGGCACCTCAACCATGCTCTTTACCGACGTCGAGCCGGGAAGCGTCTACATCCTCATCCCGAACTTCGACCAGCACAAGAAAGAAGCCGAGGCGCTTCTGAACTCCATCGAGTTCCCCGATGACATGAACGAAGCGGTTACCGAGGCCCGCGACGTCGAGATTTCGAGTATCGAGATCAAGTAGCAAGTGCCCACGCGCGTCCGTGCGCGCTCCATAAAAAGCGCGGGCGCCCAACTCCGGGGAGGGTCGACAGTGCCGGCCCTCCCCTCTCTTGCGCCCGGACATATTGCCACTTGTCGGCGCAAATCCTGCCCCCAGAATGGGACACATGGCCCACCCGAATGAGCTGCTCACGCGTACAGTAAAGACAGGTAATCCATGGGCGGTTACAGATCGAGGAGGACACGACCATGAAAAAGAAGGCCTTTGCGATTCTCACCCTCTGCATGAGTCTTTTTGCCGCGGTTGCCCTGGTGGGTTGCGGCGGAAGCGGCGGCGCTACCGGCAGTGGCGGTGGCGGCGGCGCAGAAAAGCCAGCCGTGGATATGAGGACCGACTTCATTTGGTTTAAGGTCGAGGTCCCCGAGGGCGTCGAGATCACCGACGTCGCAGGCGACACTGCCGACAGGGCCCAGTTTAAGTTCACCGAGAGCGAGCACGCCAGCGATCGCTTCATCCCCGTCTTCGATCCTGACAAGAACGCCGACGAGCTGTTCGACTACGAGGCAAAGTGGAATGCCAGCTTTGAGTGGACCGAGAATGACCCCGTCAAGTACAACGGCAAGACTTGGCGCAACGCTTCCTATACACACTCGGGCGGCGTAACGACCGAATACTTCACCGACGTTGACGGCGGCAGTGTGTATGTGCGTATCGACAACGTCGAGGAGCACAAGGACGCCGTCGAGACCATGATGAAGTCTCTGGAATTTGCCGACGACATCGCCGAGGCCAAGACCGAGGCCATGGACGTCAAGCTCGACGATATCGAGATCAAGCGCTAAGCGACTGGCGAGCGCAACGGGAAACACGGTCGCAGTGCAAACAAGCGACGGTACCCCAGCGCTTCGTACCCAGGGAGGGCCGGTAAACCGACCCTCCCTTTCTTATGCCTGTAGCCGACGAACGCGAGGATGCCGGACGCCGGAACCGCCCCAAATGTGGCAACAGTACGAAAACGACAAACACCCCAACACGTCCGCCCACCGATTTATTGCGCCTCGCAGACAATTAAACCAGCATCTTTAAACATCTGGGCAGTATAGTGACCAAAACTATCGCATAACCGCACTCTGCGAATGGAGAAGTTATGACCGAACACCATGCCATCAGCCGCCGAGCGTTTACGCTGGGCCTAGGGCTTGCGGCGTTGTCACCACTTGCAAGCCTGCCCGAAACCGCCATGCTGGGCATTAGCCCGCGGGCAGCCTTTGCGGACGGCACGGCCGGGCCAGCAGTCAGCCTCAACAATTTCGTCATTCGCCTTCGCCCCGCGGGCTATTTTCGTACCGCAAGCGTTAACGAAGACGGCAACGTCATCGGCAACGTCTGCCATCTGTTTAATGACGGCACGTCCAGCAAGCTCATCCTTGAGAACGTAACGACCAAGAATGACGATACAAACTGGTATGCTATCCGCACCTTGCTCAATTTCGAAGAGCATAAAAAGACGGGCTACAGCATTTGGTCGGTCGATGGCGACTCGGACAAAGACGGAAAGGTCATCCACGTATGGAGTGGCGAGCATGACGGCAAGCCCAGTCGCTCTTTTGCGCTCGAGCGGCAATCAAACGGAACCTATATCATCCGAGACCGCACGGTCGAGAAAGAAACCGAGAAAAAAGACATTAAGTACCTGGCAATAGAATCGAACGGCGAAGACCAGGACAACAATAAGATCTGCCATAAGAGTAAGAGCATTCCGTGGGAGCTCGAACTTATCGGTTACGATATGAAAAAGAACGATGCCACGGTTAGCAGCCTCGACTGGATCACGTACAGCAGCTACGTCGATGGGCCATGTTGGATGAAATACGTCGAGGACAACAAGTTCCTCGACGAGCTGAGCATCCCGGGTACGCACGATTCGGGCACCTGCAGCGTGGACAACGACACTGAGCCCCAATCCTCGCAAGTAAAATGCCAGCAGGATTACATTCCCACGCAGCTGCTCGAAGGCATTCGCTATTTTGATATCCGTCTCGGAAAGGGCGACAACCCTGGCATCGACCATGGGATGTACTACCAGCTCAAAAAAGACGCGTACTTTTTGCATCTTTCCGATGTCATAGGCTACTTCAAAACGTTTTTGAACGAAAACCCGACAGAAGCGCTCATCATGCTTGTATCACGAGGCAACGACGAGGCTACCGACGAAAGTGTTACGACGGCTTTCGCCAAGGTTTTGGACGACAACCCCAACCTGTTCTATACGTCGAGCCGCGTTCCCACACTGGGCGAGGTGCGCGGAAAGATCGTCCTGCTACGTCGATTTGGACTCGACGGCGACAGCGTAAGCGGCCACACGTGGGGACTCGACCTCACCGAATGGGATAACAAAATCGCAGCGCACACCGACAGCAGTTCCATGTGTCTCGTCCAAGACGCGCGGGGCTTTGAAGCCGCGGGGGAAACAGGCGACAAAGAGCCCTATTGCACCAAGGTATACGCCCAGGACAAGTACAAACTCACGGGAACCGACAAGCTCAGCTGGGTCGATAATGCGCTGAAGGAAACGACCGGGCGCACGCGCAACGAGGTAGATGTCGAGGACGATAACGGGGCCAAGGAGAAAGTCCTGGAGCGTTGCTGGTCTATCAACTACACCAGCTGCACGGGCTTGTCGCACGGAGGCAATCCTTTTACCTCGGCACGAGTAGTCAACGAGCATCTGTATAAGAGCCCGTACATCAATCCCAGCGGCATCGAGGATACAAAGTCAGATTACCTCAAGCACATTGGCATCATCGCATCCGACTTTGTTGATGCGGCGCTGGCCCGGAGCATCTACCAGCGCAATTACGATACGGAGCACAAGCAGACGGCTTCGTACTATCTCCCGTACTATCTCCCGACCCGCATGCGCATGACGTACGGCGACTCGCTGAGCGATGCCTCATTCCAGGATGGCAAGACCGTTGGCGAGGGTCATTTCCGCCTCGTCGACAGCAGCAACGTACTCAACGTGGCAGCTTCGGGCCATGCGTTTGCCATCGAATATGTGGATGTCGACGCCTTGGGCAACGAGACCGTTACGGAGCTGCGGGGCTCCGTGCCCATCGATATCGATCCACGCGCGCTGACGCCCCATTTTGAGGGACTCGAAGGCCTTAAGGCCGGCGAAGACGTGCGCGCCAAGATTGCGGCATCACTCGAGGGCAAGCTCGAAACCGATGCCTGCACGGCCCAGCTCGAGTTTGTGCACGACGCGAACGGCGCTCCGGGAACGGCGATGGCCGAGGGCGAGGCATTTACCGCGGGAACGTACTGGGTGCGCGTGAACGGTCTCTTGGGCGACGCGGCGCAGAGCTACACGCTCGCCAGCGATGGAGCCGCAAGCTTTACCGTAGCGGCCTCGGGCAGCGCAGGCGGCACCGGTAGCGGCACGGGTTCCAACGCAGACGGCGCCGACAAGAACGGCGGCGGCAACAAGAGCAAGGGCTCGACCGGAAAACTCGCCGACACGGGCGACGGCTCTGGCGTTGCCGCCGGGCTCGCTGCCGCCGCCGTGGCGACAACGGTCGCCGGCGCGGCGATGCTTGCCAATGACCGCGAAGACAACGAAGGTGCTAGCGAATAGGCAAGCCGGCCTTTTAGACACATCGACTCAATTGGGGGGGGCGCAGAATACCGTTCTGCGCCCCGATTTTACCTTAGCCCGAACACCGTTATCGGCTACATCACCATGTTCAGCGCATTCACGAACTCCTGAGCTTGGGAGCGGCTGCTCAGACTAAAGACACAGGCAGTCAACAGCCTGTTACGTAGGAAAACGTCGCGACCCTTGATCCTGCTGACCCCCGTAATGTCCTTAAGATAAACAATCTCGGTGTGCTTGCCACCAAAAGTGCCCTTCTTGAGCACCTCGATGCGGTTAAGGTAGATCTTGACGTCTTTAAACCTACCCGAACCTTTGTCCTGGAACAGCAGCGTGTTGTTGTCCATACGCGTCACTCCCG
>CAVKNR010000014.1:0-15321 GCA_963657575.1 Sodaliphilus sp. | reverse complement strand
GGGCGGGTGCGGGACTACCGCACTCGGAGCAGAACTTGCCGGTGTTGGTGGCGCCACAGCTGCAGGTCCACGTGCCGGCCGCGGGGGCGGCGGGTGCCGGTGCGGGGGCGGGTGCCGGAGCCGGCTGCGGGGCGGCCTGCTGCTGTGCCTGGCCGGCGGCGAACAGCTGGCTGGCGTTCATGCCGCCCATGCCGCCTGCCATGCCCATGCCCATAAAGCCGGCCATCGCGCCGTTGGGGTTGGCCGCTGCCGCGCGCATGGCATCGCTCTGGGCGCTGGCGATGTTGGCGGCCGCCATGGTGGGATCGCGCATGACCGCGGCCTTCTGCAGGTCCTTGATCATCTGCTCGTCTTCTTGCGAGGCGGCGATTGAGTTAACGCCAAAGCTCACGATCTCAACGCCGCGCAGGTCGCGCCAGTCGGCGGAGAGGACTTCGTTGAGTGCGCGCGCGAGCTCGGTGGTGTGGCCGGGGATGGCGCTGTAGCGAATGCCCATCTCCGAGATCTTGGCAAAGGCGGGCTGCAGGGCGGTGAGCAGCTCGGACTTAAGCTGGCTGTCGATCTTGTCGCGCGTATAGCTATCGGTCACGTTGCCGCACACATTGGTGTAGAACAGCAGCGGGTTGGTGATACGGTACGAATACTCGCCGTTGCAGCGCACGGAAATGTCGACATCCAGGCCAATGTTGTTATCGACCACGCGGAAGGGCACGGGAGAGGCGGTGCCGTACTTGTTGCCGATGATCTCCTTGGTGTTGATGAAGTAGACGCGCTGGTCTTTGCCCGCGTCGCCGCCAAAGGTAAAGCGGCTGCCGATATTGGCAAAGGTTTCCTTGATGGAGTCGCCCAGGTTGCCGCTAAAGACGCTCGGCTCGCTGCCGGTGTCGAAGACGAACTCGCCAGGCTCCAGCGCAACCTCGATGATCTTGCCGTTTTGCACCACGAGCATGCCCTGGCCGTCGTTGACGGCGATGACGGAGCCGTTGGAGATGACGTTGTCCTCGCCGCGCGTGTTGGAGCTGCGGCCGCCGGTGCGCTTGCTGCCCTTGCAGGCCAAGACATCAGCGGGCATCGATTCGCAATAGATAAATTCCTTCCACTGGTCGGCCATGACGCCGCCGGCAGCACCCAATCCAGCTTTCAAGAGTCCCATGGTGATCTTCCTTTCTCGTCAAAGGCCGGGTGGTATTGGTCAGAATGGCTAATCGTCCTTGTTGTCCTTCATGACAACGGTGGTCTCGGTGTGGCTGAAGGTATCGTGCTTCTCGGTCAGATCGAGGTCCCCGCAGTAGTAATCGGCGTGGGTTGCCTCGTTGGCCGTCTTGAGCTGGCCTACCAGCAACACGTCCGCGATGATTACGATGATCAACGGCGCGACGATGTTGATGAGGACGCCCTCGACATCAAAGGCGAGGTAGTCCGGATCGAAGGCGTTCTCTCCCATAAAGAGAATCTGGGAGAGGACAAACCCGATCACAAAGAACAGCACCGAGGCGATGGCGAGCTTGGGCTTGGAGCAGGGGAGCTCGCCGACCATGCGACCGGTCTGGCCGTTCATGGCAAACAGATAACCCTTGCCGTTCCACGAGGTGGAAAGCATCCACACGGGGAACAGGGCGTAGTCGCTGTCTTCCCAGGTGTAGTCGAGCTGCTTACTTTCGACCGTGGCGTCGTCATATTCGTCGACGACGGTCTCGCGCAGGGCCGAAATCGTACTTTCTTCCATGCGGCGCTCGGCGCGTGCCTTGCAGGTCTCGCAGTCCTCGTCGTAACGGTTAGCGATGTAGCCGGGCATATATGCGACCGAGAACGGACGCAGCGCGTCGTAGTCAAACGGCTCGATGGCGTCCATGTGGCCGTCGGGCATCTTGGACGATCCGTCGACGGGCACGCGCTTAAACGAGATATTGCCCTTGCGATAGGCATCGTAGTGGTCGGTGGTCGTGACGGTGCGGTCGGATTCCTCGGTCACGGTCTCGTTGGTTGCGTCGAAGCACACTTCGCCGTCCACGCGGGCACCGTAGAGCCAAAACGGCACGTAGACGCCTTGGACTTCGTCGATGTGGTTGCCGGTGACAAAGCTCTTGGGCAGCAGGATCTTGCCCTTGTAGTGCTCTTTGAGCGCGGCCATGACATCGTCGCGCCCGAGCTTAAACGGAATCACCAGGTCGGGTGAGAAGTCGCCCGAGAGCTGGCCAGGTGCCACGGCGGAGTTACCGCAGTACGGGCAGGTGGTGACGGCGACGGTGCCGTCCGAGATCAGTTCGGCGCCGCACGACGAGCAGATGTAGCCGGCGTTTTGAGCCAGCTCCTGCACGGCATCGTCGACAGCAGGTTTGGGAGCCACGGCTGCGGCATCGGCTTTGGCATCGGCCTTGTCCTGGCGTTCGCGATAGAGGGCCTCGACTTCTTCGACTTCAAAACGCGAATCGCAGTAGTCGCAGACGAGCTTTTGCTCGGCACTGGCAAAGTGAAGGGGGCCACCACACGCGGGGCACTGATAGTTGACGCTCTCGAAGGCCATGATCGGTCCTTTCCGTGCCGGAGACTATGCGCCGATGGCACCGCCGCAGTATTCGCAGCGCCCACTAGCATCGGGAATGGTGGTTGCACCGCAGAATGGACAGGTGACCGCGGTCTTGGGGGCCTTAGCGGCCACGACGCTGTCACGCGTCTCCTGGCGCAGCTGCATCAACGCATCGCGGACTTCGGTTGCCTGGCGCTTGGCCTCGCGGTACTCGATGGACCCGCGCTGATCGATGGTGGAGTCGTTCACGCGCAGGTTGATCTCGGTAAAGTACGGCGTGTTGACGTGGATAGTCAGGTTAAAGTCGTAATCCAGGTCGTAACGCGGTGGGTTGTAGCTCTCGCGCTCGCCGTCCTTGGTCTCGCGATAGATCTCGGTGCGATGCTCGTCGATATCCATATTGCAGCCGAGTACCTGTGAGAACTCGATGATGTCGGGGTTGGCATCGCGCCAGCGGCTCTGCGAGGTAATGATCAGCAGGCCCGCGTCCTCGTCGAGCATGATGTTGGTGCGCCCGGCAGAGAGCGTGCGCGTGGGGTTGAACGACGCCAGGCGCTCGGCATTGGCCTCGCGGTAGGCGAGTTGCTCGCGGATATCGTCCGCGGTGCTGGAGCGATAGCCGTGGAAGTAGGGGGAGAGCTTGCCGGCGCACTCTTTGCACAGGTAGCCTTCGTTGATTTTGGTCTTTCCCAAAAGTCCCAGCTCGGTACCGCAAATCGCGCACTCTTTCTTCTCGAACATCTTGTCAAAGAAGCCCATGGTTGCCTCCCATCAACAGGTAGCGTGTGTCACTTTTGATGATGGGTGAGCGCGCAATCTTTCACGATACCCAGACGGCTCAACGAGTCTCCACAACTGGGACAGATGGCCCATTTTTGACTAGTCGCTGGGGACACTCCTTGCCGAACGTGGGCACCGCATGTTATTGGATGTTTGATCAACGCTTTCTTAAAAATGTTCAATAGAGGTAAATTCTGATTGAGATTATGCTGGAATATATCAAATTACAATTGGAATTTTGCAGTTATCCCAGTTAAAATGGGCAAAAGGAGGCAAGCATGCTCAAGCGTAAAATTATCGAGAAGATTGAAAACTGGAAACAGACTAAAACCGGGCAGGGACTGCTTATTACCGGTGCTCGACAGGTTGGCAAAACAAGCGCTGTCGAGCAGTTTGCCCGCGACAACTACAGAAGCTTCCTGAAAATCGACTTCGTGGAGAGGCCTGACGCGGTCGAGCTCATAGGGGAGGCAAAGAGCCTCGATGACCTCATTGTGAGAATCACCGCACTGTCTTCATCGCCTATTGCTTCGGATGCGAAGACGCTTCTGTTTTTTGATGAGGTGCAGCGTTGCGGAGACGCCATCACCTGGATGCGTTACCTTGCACAAGACAATCGCTTCGATGTTATCTACTCCGGTTCCATGCTCGGAGTCGAGGCGTATCATTTTCGGTCGTTGCCAGTGGGTACTATCGATATCCTTGAGATGTTTCCCATGGATTTCGAAGAATTCTCCTGGGCCCTGGGAGTCGATAAATCATTGTGGGATATCGTTCGAGCCTGTTACCGCAAACGGGAACAGGTGCCCCCATTTATTCACAAACGGCTGGTCGAGACGTATTACCGGTATGTTCTTGTGGGCGGCATGCCTGAGGCTGTTCAGCTGTTCGTCTCGACTCATGATACGCAGGCGATGCGCGCTCGTCAGCAGGGCATCCTCGAGGCATATCGTGCGGATATCGTACGGTACGCCGAAACCCCTGCGCATGCTCAGCGGATCAGGACGATCTACGATGCCATGCCCGCGCAGCTTAATAAAGAGAACAAGCGCTTTCTCGTTACTGGGATAGACAAGCGGAAGCGTTTTTTGGATCTGCAGCCCGATTTTGACTGGCTTGTTAATGCGGGCGTTGCGATTCCGGTTAAGAGGGCGAGCGAGCCGATGTTTCCCTTGGGCCTTTCGCGGGAAGACAGCTTTTTCAAGTTTTATCTGAGCGATGTTGGTCTACTGTTTTCTACTTTTTCTCCCGCCGATGTTGAGGCCATTGTTGCGCAGCGGGATTCGGTCAACTTCGGGCAGGCTTTTGAGAATGCAGTAGCCCAGGAGCTGCGCGCATGCGGCTATTCTTCGTTGTTCTACTTTAACGCGGCGAAGGTTGGAGAAGTCGATTTTTTAATCGAGGATAAGCGGAGTCCCATCGTGTTGCCTGTCGAGGTCAAATCGGGTAGATACAGTACAAAGCACGCTGCCCTTGACCGCCTGATGAGCGTTGAAAACTATGGATTGACTCAGGCGGTCGTGCTTCACCGGGATAACGTGGTGGATGAAAAGACGATATTGTATCTGCCCTTATATATGGCGGCCCTGTTAAAAGAAATGCCACAGATGAAGGGCTGAGAGTTTAAGACACGCGATGCGGCTGTGGAAAATTCGGCATTGTGAGATGGAATACTGACCTCGCGAGAATCCATTCTCCTCCAAGGGTGGGCTTGCTAAGGCAGCCAAGGCCACTGCAAAACCGCCAGGTACTTTTGCGGTGGCCTTTCTGGTTGGCGCCGCTTGCCGGCCACCGCAAATGTGCTTGGTGTGATCGTGGTGGTTACGCCACGGTCACGGCAACCTGGGCGTAGCGGCTGCAGGGGCGCTCGGCGTGCGTCTGCACGGTAAGGGTGAGCACAAAGCGGTCGCCGGGCTGCGCGTCGGCGGGCACGACAAAAGCGGTGCTAACCGTGCATTCCTGCCACAGCGAAAGATCCTGCGTGCCTGCATAGCTCGACGGGTCCATGGCGACATCCCAATGTGCATCGAAGCCCTTGCCGTCGGGGTCGACGATGGCCGCCGCAAGGACGACACGCTCACCGGCTGCGGCGCTGCGGTCGGTCGTGACCTCGGCAACATGTGCCGGATGCGAACACGCTGCCGGATCATGGGCGCACCATTGCGCGCGGGCGGCAAAGTCTTCCTGATAGGCGCGCAGGTAGGGATTGGGGTTGCCGTCTATGGGCGTGCCGATGGCGGCAAAACCGGCGGGCGCGTCCGAATCGGCACGCCCATCAAGAAACATACGGCCGAGCAGTGTATCGAAGTTGCGGTCATCGATGCCGCGCAGGCCAAACGGCAGTAGTGGAATGTAGGTCATGCTGTCGCCTTCGGCCATAAAGTCGCCGCGCTCAAACTGCATCGCGGGCATGCCCTCTAGGCCCCAATCCAGATGGGCATGCTTGCCAAACTGAAAGCGCTCGGGCTCGTTTTCGTAGACCTTGCCATCGCCATAGAGCATATAGCGCGCCATAAGGGGGCCGTTTTCCTGCGTGAGGTTTTGCTCGGGCCAAGGAGCCTTAAACAGTGGCAGCGAATCGGGCTGCGCCATCTTGGCGTCGACATAGCCGCCATACATATAGGGCACACGCCAAAAGATGAGCTCGGGAAAGAGCTCGCGTCCATGGTCGAGCCATGAGTTGTCCTGCCCTATGCCATCGGCAACGCCCATCACGCGCACCTTCTGATGGACCCGCTTCTGCACGGCGGGCCATTCGGGCATGGCGCGATAACGCTCGGCAATGCTCATAAGGGCGCGAACGATGGTGTTCATGCCGCCCCAGCTGAGCAGCCATAATGTACGCGGATCATCATCCAAAATCGCCTGAGCAATTACGCGGGACCCCTCAGTTTCCTCAGTCACATCACCCTCAAAGGCAACATTTCCCACAAAGGTGCGCTCGATCATCTGGGCAGGCGTGGGAAACGGCGGCTCACCGGCAGCGTCCGCATTCGCCTGCAACTGCGGCCAAGCTTGGGCATATTCATTACTCCAGAGACTCTCAATCCAATGCTCGGGAAACGGCCGATACTCACGAAGCTCCCCAGCCAGCGGATCGGGCTCATGAGGCACAACAGCCCACTCATAAGAGCGATGCCCTTTGGTCCGCCAATGCGAATTCATCTCGCCCAGCGTATGAACCCCATCCCCAAGAAAGTGATACTGCGAAGCCGTATACACCACAGCCTGAACATCAAGCACATTGAGATACAGAACCAAATGAACGAGCGAGTTCATATCGTCGACTTCCATATCAGTAGTAACAATCACCCGAGTCAACTTCTGGAACACAGGAAAAGCTCCAATCAAAATCAATTCAGCCAGTTACGCGCAAGGCAAGACGGGACCCACGCCCCCATCGCCGTCAATCCGGCGGCCCGCCGGAAGCGTTCGTCCGGCGTTTCGAACAACGTTAACTTAGGGGGCCCTGAACTTTAGTTTTGTAAACATTCCGCAGCGCGGGCCCCGTTTATCCGATGCTCCGAAGGAGCAGGATAAGCGGTGCTCAGGCGCGAGGACGTTTACAAAACTAAAGTTCAGGGCCCCCGATGAGATGGCTACCTCGAAACTCTGGCCGACCACTCCCAGCAGCCCACCGGCTCGCCGTCGATGAGTACGTTGCCCCCGTCGAAGTCTTGATAACACAGGTCGTTGAATTGATGGATCCACACGCCGTGGTTGAACGTCTTCTTGGGCGAGCCATCGGCCTCGCGATAGCGTCCGGTCAGGTCCTCGACATGGCTAAAGTAGGTGAGGTGCACGTTGGCTCCGGCGTCACGCAGGCGTGCTGTGAGCGGCAGCGCGGTCTGTTGCGGCGACACGAGCTCGTCGCCCTTGGAGTGCGTAAACCACAGCGGCGTCTTGGCGAGCGCGGCTACGTCCTCGTCCGTGGCGTTGTACCACGGGGCACAGCAGGGAAGGCCGGCGGCGAAGAAATCGGGGTAGTCGGCGCACAGGCGCAGGGTCATAAAGCCGCCGTTGGAAAGGCCGGCGACCACGATGCGGTCGGTGTCGATACGCTCGGCATGCTCGGCGACAAACTCGTCAATGAGCGCCTTGAGTACGGGGGAGTAGATGCTCTGGTTGGAGCGACCGAGCTGCTCGACGCCGTTGTCCATCCAAAACGTGGGAGACTGCGGCACGAGCACCCAGGCAAAGCCGCCAAAGTAGTGCTGGATTTGCGCCTGGCTAATGGCTGTCACGCGGTTGCCGACATAGGCGCGCGTGGCGCCTTCGCCCTGCGTGGCACCCTTGCCTTCACCGGCACCGTGCAGGTACACCACGAGCGGGGCCTTTTGGGGCACGACCGTGGCCTCGGGCGCGAAGGGATTGAAGCAGGCCGAGTCCTCTGCCTTAAAGTTGGGCTCAAAGAAGCCGTACTCGAGCGCGATGCCATCAATGGCGGTCTTTTGCACGGCATTGCTCCAGCCCTTGAGCGCGGGGCAGATGTCGCCGCGACAGGTATCGAAGACCAGGCCGCAGGTGGGGTCGTCGCCGTCGTTGCCGGGAAGGGCCACGAGCTGTGTGACGCGCAGCTGGTCATCGAGCATGCGCGAGCCCATGACGCCGCCTTCGATCTTTTTGGTCAGGCGCTGCTCGGCGACCTCGAGTGCCACATGGGTGCCCACGGCGAGCTTGCGGCCGTTCTCGTCACACGGATACGCGGCGAGAATGTCGATGTAACCCACGGAGGGCGTGGCATGGTCGGCGCCGTGCTCCTTGCGCATCAGGACCTCGCCCGTGCGCTCGTGACGCTCTACATATATATGGAAAGTGTTCGAATCGAGATCGTTGGCGCGCACGGTGCAGGGTAGGTCGAGAACGACCTTGCTGATCCAGGGGCCAAAGTCGCCCAAGGTGGTGACGGTTGCGTAGGTGCACGATTTGAGTTCCATGAGCTGCCTCCCTTGTGCCGCGCGTGCTAAACAATCGCGGCAATACAATCTAACCATGTTTAGTGTAAAGCAGAATTAGAGAATAAGCAGATGAACTCGGTAAACGGTTGCATCAAACGCTCAATGAACTATTAAACACTCGTTTACTACTATCTAGCAGGGCTTTTGTTGATGAATCAACAAGGCATTTGGGCGCAAGATTATATAAAATCCCACGTAGACGGCCATTTATAAATAAACGACACTATATGTAATGCCTTGGCATTCAATTACGTTCACCCCCGATTTCCTACCGTTCACCGGACTGCAAACGGCAAAACTGCCACAAATTCAACGCTGCGTGTAAACTAAGCGCTGTAAACGTTCAGTAAACAGATTGTTTACGACAGCGTATCCAAGGGTTCGGTAACCGTAAGGGGTTATAGTCACCGGGCCAAAGACGTGCCCACGTCCAAACGGGTAGACACACGATGATATGGGGAGGGGTCCCATGGCAGTAGATAACAAACAGATTGCCACCGATGTCCTCGAGCTCGTGGGCGGTGCGGAGAATGTTACCGTCGCCACCAACTGCATGACGCGCCTGCGCCTGACGCTCAAGGATAACAGCAAGGCCGACGTGGAGAAGATCAAGAAGGTCAAGGGTGTACTGGGTTGCCAGTTCGCCGGCAGCCAGCTCCAGGTCATCATCGGCCAGAACGTGCCCAAGGTGCTCGCCGAGTTCGTCGCCATGTCCGGCGTCAAGCAGGGTGCCGCGGTCGACGAGAACCTCGACGCCCCTAAGGAGAAGTTCGAGCTCAAGAACCTGCCCAATATCATCCTCGACTATCTGTCGGGCTCCATGACCCAGCTGATTCCGCTGCTCATGGCCGGCGGTTTGTTCCGCACCATCGCTGCAGTCCTCGGTCCCACCATGCTCGGCGTTCTCTCCGATACCGATCCGACCTACACGTTCCTCTACACCACCCTGTACGAGGCCACGTTTACCTTTATCCCCATCTACCTGGGCTATGCCGCTGCTAAGAAGCTCGGCGCCTCTCCGGTTCTGGGCATGCTCCTCGGCGGCGCTCTCATGGCCCCGTCTGTCGTGAGTGTCGCGACTCAGGAGGGTGGCGGAATCATCTCCGTCTACGGCATCCAGATCGCCGCTGCCAACTACCAGCAGTCCGTCCTGCCGATCATCCTCTCGGTGCCCGTCCTGTACTTTGTCGAGAAGTTCTTTAAGAAGGTCATGCCCGACGTGCTGTCCACGGTCTTCACGCCGTTCTGCACCATGATCGTCACCATTCCCATCGCCTTCATCGTCCTTGCCCCGATCGGCAACGAGCTCGGCAACCTCATCGCCAACGCCCTCTTCGGTCTTGCTGACCTTGGCGGTATCGGTATCCTGATCGTCATGGCCATCCTCGGCGCCTTCTGGCAGCTCTTCGTGGTCTGCGGCATGCACATGCCCGTCATCCTGCTCGCTCAGGTTCAGATCATCGCCGCCGGCTACGATCCCTTCGTCTTCGTTTCCACCAACTGCGCTATGGCCGCTGCCTGGGGTTGCGCCTTCGGTGCCTTCCTCAAGATGAAGAACCCCGACGAGAAGGGTCTTGCCCTGGGTTACGTCATCTCCGCCATCGCCGGCGGCGTCACCGAGCCCGCGCTCTTCGGTATCCTCATGCGCTTCCGTCGCACCATGCTCGGTATGTTCATCGGCGGTGCCATCGGCGCTGTGTTCTCCGGCCTCATGGGTGTTACCTACTACCTGGCTGGCGGTGCCTCCAACTTCCTGGTCTTCACCAACTACCTGCAGGGTGGCCAGATGAACACCGTCTGGGCTATCGTCGGTATGGCAATCTCCTTTGTCATCGCCGCTGCCGTCGTCTTTGCCGCTGGCTTCTCCAAGGAGGAGCTCGCCGAGATGGAGGCCTAAGGCCAAACCATTCGGTCACATGCGACCTTACCTACACGACAGGGCCCCGTCAGGCGCAAGCCCGGCGGGGCCCTTCTTACAAGGTAGACTGATTGGGGGGCATGTGGCGCCTGCTCGCCGGGGCTTGCTAAGCGCCAGGTGCTTTCGCACGGGGTTACTGCGAAAGAATCTGCCGGTTCGCAACTCCTTTATCAAACGAAAGGACATGCAGATGAGTTTGGGAAAACTGACTGTCAACGGTCGTCAGGACGGCTTTTTGTGCGAGGGCAAACCGTTCTTTTGGTTTGCCGATACGTGCTGGAGCGCGTTTACGAGCATTACCGAGGCCGATTGGGACTACTATCTGACCCGTCGCGCCGAGCAGGGCATGAACGTGCTGCAGATCAACACGCTGCCGCAGTGGGATCGCTGCTGCCCCGACTTGGGCGTTTGGCCCTATGCCAGCGAGGATGGCGTGCACTTTGATTGGTCCCGCCCCAACCAGGCGTACTGGGATCGCGCTGCTGCCATGTGCCGCGCTGCCGTCGAGCACGGCATTCGTCCGGCACTTGTGCTTATGTGGTGCAACTACGTGCCCGGTACCTGGGGCGCCAAGATTGCCGAGCTTTGCGGTGCCGAGACTATGCCGCGCGAGGAGGTCCGTGCCCACGTTGCCCGCGTCGTTGAGAACCTGGGCGAGTTCGACCCCGTCTACGTGGTGACGGGCGATACCGACTTTACCAGCGACGAGGCGATCGCCTATTACGAGGATGCCCTCGACGAGGTCATCAAGCGCGCGCCCGAGGCGTTGCGCACCATGCATATCAACCGCGGCAACCGCACCATTCCGTCACAGTACCTGGACCGTCTGGACTTCTACATGTTCCAGCCCGGCCACAACTACGAGGGCCAGCCCGAGGCTTGGCGCCTGCCGCGGGACTTTACCGCAAACTATCCTAAAAAGCCGATGGTCAACTCCGAGCCCTGTTACGAGCAGATGGGTGCGTCGCGCAACGTGTACTGGCGCTTCACCGCACAGGACTGCCGCGCGAGCGTGTGGTCATCGATCCTTGCCGGCGCCAGCGCGGGTGTGACCTATGGCGCGCACGGCGTTTGGAACTGGCAGACCAGCAAGAGCCAGGGCTCGGTGCTGGGCGAGGGCTTCGATATGCCGTTCCGCTGGCAGGAGTGCCTGCAGTTTGCGGGCGTTTGGGACTTTGGCGCGATCGAGCATGTGCTTGCCGGGCTGGGTGCTACGGCTGGCGATGACGCACTTGCCGTGGTTCCGGCGCAGGAGCTTCTCGACGACGCGCGCGAGGCCATTCGTGTGGCGCGCGTTGGCGATCGTGTCGTCACGTACCTGCCGCGCACCACGGCGCTCAAGTTTAAGCTCGACGGCGCGCGCGGCTGGACGGCGACGGTCCTCGACATGGAGGACAAGCGCATCGCCAAGCTGCCCGTCCGCGACAACGGTGACGGCACCGTGCGCGTGGCTCAGCATCCCTTTGAGCACGACGCGCTGGTGATCCTGGCCCCCGGGCGCTAACGGCTCTACTCCAACATTTACAACCCAGTCCCTTTCATGAGGTTGCGACGGAATGGTTCCTGCATGACGGCTTTAAGCTGCCAAGGGGAGCCATTCCGTCGCACTCATTGGGGACGTACTTAAATGAGTGGTAGTTGGAGACACTCCTTGCCGAGCTAGAGGTCGCGTGTGTCCCTTCTGGTCCATGCGGCTCAAAATCGCGGCGTGATGTGAACGGCTGGGGTCAAATTTGCAGCATTTCGAGCTCGGCTTCGATATTGAGATTGGTTCTTTATTAAAATGGAATTCCAGACAATTGAGCGGCCGGGGGTTAACCATGAGGGGCATGGGAGACACAACTGCATATCTGCATCGGGGCATTCGGGAGATTATATGCCTGGCGCTGTTCTTCTTCACGTTTTTGGCGTGCGAGTATCTCTTTGATGTGCGCATGGCCGAGTTCGTGTCTCCGAACGAGGTCGTTATTTATGAGAGTCTTGTCATCGGCGCGAGCGTGATTGGCTTTTTTGTGCGTCCCGTTCTGTACTATCGCCGTCCCCATGCTATCGACGCGACGAGCGACATCACGGGCGTTTTGCTGGTGGCGGCATTGCTGCTGTTGATTATGGCAGCTCAGGTCGAGGTGGTAATCGTCGGCGGTTTGGTGGCGTGCTGCGCACTGGGCTACTGCGGATCGACTGCCCACGCAAACTTTGCGCGACGCTTTGCGCGGACGCCCTGCTTGGCGCGCGCCGCAGCACTTTCCTATGCCATGGGCGTTCTGGTACAGGTGTTCAACCACATGGTGATGCCTGTCGGTATTCCTCAGCAGGCTGTTCTGGTCGTTTGTGCGATCGTGCAGGTGGCGTTGCTCCACGGTGCCCGACGCGCCAAACTGCGCGACGAGTCCGATCCCAACTTTGAACCCAGCGTTGCCGGACTTTCGGTAGATGCTTTGGAATATGGCGCCAAGTGGCAAGACGATCCCAAGGCAAAGGCGGCATTCCGCCGCGCCGTAGTTCGCCTGACCGTGGCGACGGTGTATCTTTCCGGCGTATTCGCCGCTCTCAACGCTGGCCTCACGACCTTGCATGCTGTCGGAGCCGTCGATTTGGGCGATTGGCCGCGCCTACTGCTTGTCGTGAGCTCGTTGGCCGCTGGCGTCCTATTTGACCTGCACGGCCGTTCGTATATGAATATCGGCATGACATGCGCCGCCATGTTGTCCACGCTTTCGTTCTTTGTGCTCATCGTCGACGGCAATGGCGGCAACGAGCTTGCTGCCACGATCATCTTTTATCTGGGCTCAGGCTTCTTTGTGGTGTTCTTTACCACAAAATATGCCGCCGTCTCGCTTTATGCGCGCTGGTCATATTTTTGGCCGTGCATGGGTCGCGTCGTCAACAACGTGTGCTCGATGTTCGTGACGGCGCCGGCAGTGGCGATCATCTCGAGTCAAAACGTGCTGACTGCGGTCGGCGCGGCGCTCGTGATGTTTGTGGGCATTGCGATTACGCTGCTGGGACAGTTGGGGCAACGAGCCGATGACGCCGTGATACGGGACGAGCTGGCGCCTGCCACCGATGATCTTGGTGGGGATCTTGCGCCCACATGCTCCGACCCCGAGCCCGTGGAGGCAGCGGAGCTCACGTCCGATGAACGCCTCGATGCCTTCGTCGCCACCTTTGAGCTTACAGAGCGCGAGCGCGATATTCTTGCGGCCTTGGTCGTTTCGGACCAGAGCGTTCAGGACATCGCCACAACGCTTTTCCTTTCGCGCTCCACGCTCTACCGTCACATTTCCTCGATCAACAAAAAGACCGGCACCACCTCACGTGTGGCCCTTATCAACTTCTTCTGGTCCTGGACACCCAAGGACTAGCTAATCCTCCAATAAGTTGCGGTGGAATAGTCCCTAAATTAAAGTCACGGGACCTTAAACAGGAACTATTTCACCGCAACTGCTGAGGGGATAGACTGCGGCGGCGACAGAGGCAACGGCAGCGGCGTCGGCAGCTGTGGTAGCGGTAATGGCAGCTGGCAGGGTGTTTTCCGCTTGCTTGCTACAGCAGCTCGCCATGGCGGGCAATGTAGCGGCGCTTTGCCAGCTGAGTGAGCGCGATGTAGGCGGTGACGATGCCGATGAGCAGCGCGAAAAAGCTCGCGGGCAGTGCCATGAGGCCGAGCGCATCGGCGATGGGGCTTGCCGGCAGCCAGGTGACGAGCGCCAGGCCTAGCACGGTGAGCGCGCACAGCGCGGGCGCGGCGTGGTCGCGCGGGCTCGGCAGGCGCGGGGAGCGCAGCATGTGGACCACGAGTGTCTGCGACCACATGGACTCGACAAACCAGCCGCTTTGGAAGAGTGCAGCAAAGGTCGCTATACCCGCGACGTTGCCCGTCCCGGCGAGCTCGGACCAGCTTGCGCCTACGGTGGCAGGGCACACCACAAAGAAGAGCACGGCAAAAGTCACGATGTCAAACAGCGAACTCACGGGGCCCAGCTCGAGCATAAAGCCCTTGATGGACGCGGCATCCCAAGCACGCGGACGGGCAGTCCAGGCGTCATCGACGGTGTCCCACGGCAGCGCGATGCACACGATCTCGTAGACGAGCGATAGCAGCACCAGCTGCAGAGCGCTCATAGGCAAAAACGGCAAGAACAAGCTCGCGACGGTCACGGACAGCACGTTGCCAAAGTTGGAGCTCACCGTGGTCTTGAGGTACTTGAGCAGGTTGCCGTAGGTGCGGCGGCCTTCGATGATGCCGCGCTCGAGCACGCCCAGGTCCTTCTGAAGCAAGATGATATCGGCGGATTCCTTGGCGATGTCGACGGCCGAATCGACTGAGATGCCGCAATCGCTCGCACGCATGGCAGCGGCGTCGTTGATGCCGTCGCCCATAAAGCCCACAGTGTGGCCGAGCAGCTCGCGCATGACGCGCACTAGGCGTGCCTTCTGCAGCGGCGAGAGCTTGGCGAAGAGATGGGTTTTCTCGGCACGCTCGGCAAGCTCTGCGTCGTCGAGCGCATCGATCTCGGAGCCGAGCAAGACGTTGCTCGCATCGATGCCGATCTGCTCGCAGACGGTAGCGGCCACGCGGTCGTTGTCGCCGGTCAGGACCTTGACCGCCACACCTTTGGCTTCGAGGGTGGCGACGGCGCCCGCGGCACTTGCTTTAGGCGGATCGAGGAAAGCCAAAAAGCCCATCAACACCATGTCGCATTCGTCGGCGATGCCAAACTCGCCCACGCAGCGCGGATTGGTTTTCTGCGCCACGGCAATCACGCGCAGGCCCTCGGCGTTGAGCCCGGCGACCTGCTTGCGAATCTGGGCGAGCTTATCTTCGGTGAGAGGCTGGGCGACACCATCGACTTCGACAAAGGAGCAGATTTCGAGCATTTCTTCGGCAGCGCCCTTGGTGACCATCTGGGTTTTGCCTTGGGCATCGGCGACAACTACGCTCAGGCGACGGCGCGAGAAATCGAAGGGCACCTCGTCGACCTTGGTATAGCGGTCGCGCAGGCTCTGGCCCAGCATGGAATCGGGCACGACGGTCGAGGGCGTCACATCGGCACGGTCGATTACGGCCAGGTCGATAAGGTTTTTGAGGCCGGTCTGGAAGAAGCTGTTCAAAAACGCATGGCGCAGCACGCGCG
>CAVKNR010000013.1:0-16043 GCA_963657575.1 Sodaliphilus sp. | reverse complement strand
CCTTGAGCGCGGCGACCATCTGACGGGTTCGAGGCGCCTCGAGCATATCACGCATGCGGGCGGAACGCTCGATTGACGACACTCCATGCGGGCTAAGACACAAATTCTCGATGCAGGCGACCAGTCCGGCAAAGTAGAACTTTTGGCTTGCCAGCTTGAGCCGACCACCGCTATCTGCTTCCGAGAGTGAGTCCGCAAGCTCGTCGAGCGCTCGAGTGTCATCGGATATCCTGGCATACATGGTGGGATCAAAGGCATCTGTAAGCTTAGGTGCCACCGCGTGGAAACAAGCGTCGCCGCAGCCGGACACGAATCGTGCCTGCGAGAGCGCATAAGCCATAAACTCAACCGTACGGTACGCCTTGCCGCGCGACAGGCATGCCTCAAACAGCGGACGGCTATACATCACGCCAGAGGTCTGAGCGACTAGGCCGCCCAAAATCAACTGGGGCAGCCCAGTCACCATAGAAGACTCGTCTTCTATGGCAATAGAGGCAGCATCCAAGACGCGCGAATGGCGTTCTCGATGTGCATCATAGCGGTCGAGCGACACCGAGGGGAGCACAATGTCTGCCGCAGTATCGCACGCGATATCGACCATCTTGGAAAGGGACTGCGGAGCAAACCACTCATCGGCGTTCATAGCGATGATTTGAGAGCCGCGCGAGACAGCAAAACCGGCACGAAGGCAAGCGCCGCGCTTCGCGTCCTCGACGTCAATCAAATCAATATGGATGTCCCTGTCGGCAGCAACTTGAAGCGAATGGCGCACACCGGGCGCAGCATCGCGGCAAACAACGACAATCTGCAAATCGTAGAGGTCTTGGTTCTGGATACTCTCGAGCGCACGCATCGCATAGCTGGGCGAACCTTCTACCACAAGGATCACCGAAAGTCGCGGATGCGAGCCACGTCGAACCAAGTTATCCGTCCTCTCGACAGCAATGAATCAAACCGTGGTTCATGGTACACCCCGGCAATAAAAGCAATGAGACACCGGTTGTATTGCACGCCAAGAACAGATGTTGCACACGCGCAGCCCACAGATAATGGGTGTCGACGCACGACGTGTCGAGCCCTCCCCTAGTCGAGCACGACGAGCTCGGCGGGATCGTAATCCACGCCCATAAACGTAAGGCCGCAGGCAGGAGCCGTGGGGCCCGCAGCGGTACGGTCGCAAGCATCGATGACCTCGCGCATCCACTCGGGTTCACGGCGATGCATGCCAATCGCGACAAGCGTGCCAACGATCGTACGGACCATCGAATGCAGAAACGCATTGCCCTCGATGGTAAACGTCAGGATGTCCTCGCCAAACGCAACCTCATGGCCAAACTCGGCGCGCATTACGCAGCGGTGCGTAGGTTTGCCCACGGCAGAAGCAACCTTGCAAAAGCTCTTGAAGTCCTTCTCGCCCAGCAGCGCGGGGCAGGCAGCAGACATAGCCTCAACATCCAAGGGATAGCGATGCCACCACACCGCACCGCGGGACAGCACGGGGCGCGCATCTCGATCGGCAATACGGTACGTATACGTACGGGAACGCGCGTCAAAACGTGCAGAAAAGCCTTTACGGGCCTTGTAGACCTCGTTGATGGCGATATCTTTGGGCAGCAGGGCATCCATAGCCCGCAGCCACCTACGGCGCGTTAGGGCGAGCTCAGCGTCCGTTACGGGCACGCTGATGTACTGAGCCACGGCATGCACGCCGGCATCGGTGCGACCCGCGCACGTCAGATCGATCGGACGGCGAAGCAGCGTCTCGATGGCTCGACGCAGCTCACCCGCAACCGTCGTCTGTCCCGGCTGCTCGGCAAAGCCGCTATAGGACGAGCCATCGTATGCCACGCGGAAAACGAGCGTGGCATCGAGCTCTGGAATCGAATTGAAATCAGACGGCGCGGTCATGGGCGCTCCCAACAAACAGGCAATGGCATTTCGACAAAAAAAGAGGGGTACGCGAACGTACCCCTCGAATATAGCCTATGCAGACGGATTGTCTACTCAGCGGTCTCCTCAGCAGGAGCCTCCTCGGCAGCCTCGACCTTCTTGGGAGCAGCGGCCTTCTTGGGGGCCGGAGCAGCCTTCTTGGCCTTAGGCGTGCAAGGCTCGGTGACGAGCTCCATGATAACGATGGGAGCGTTGTCGCCCTTGCGGTTACCGAGCTTCATGATGCGGGTATAACCGCCGTTGCGATCCTGCCACATACCCTGGGCAGCCTTGTCGAAGATCTCGGCAACGAGCTGCTTATCGCCGAGCTTGGCGATAGCCAGACGACGAGAGTGCAGGTCGCCCTTCTTGGCCCAAGTGATGATCGGATCGACGACCGAACGCAGCGCCTTAGCGCGGGTCTCGGTGGTCTTGATGCGGTCGTTCTCGAAGAGGGCCTTAGCAAGGCTCTTCTTCATGGCCTTGGTGTGGCTCGCATCGGTGCCGAGCTTCAGGCCCTTCTTAACGTTGTGACGCATGGTCTAGTTTCTCCTCAAATATGCGAAGCATTAAGCCTTCAGGCTCAGGCCCATGGACTCAAGCTTGTCCTTCACTTCCTCGATCGACTTAACACCGAAGTTACGGATGTTGAGCAGATCGTTCTCCGAGAACTCAACGAGCTGACGGACCGAGTGAATGCTGGCGCGCTTAAGGCAGTTGTAGGAACGGACGGAAAGGTCCAGATCCTCGATCTGCTTGTCCAGCTCGGCGTTGTCGTTGGTGACCTCGGGAGCGAAGATCGAACCCTCCTCCTCGACCTCGGGGGTCTCGGCAAGGTTCATAAAGGCGACCATATGCTGGTTGATGATATTGGCAGCCTGGACCACGGCGTCGCGCGGGGCGATGGAGCCGTTGGTCTCGATCTCGAGGACAAGGCGGTCGTAGTCGGTGTGCTGACCGACACGGCAAGCCTCAACGAGCTTGGCGCAACGGGAAACCGGCGAGTACAGCGAGTCGACGTGGATCACACCGATGGGATCGTTGTCGCGCTTGTTGGCCTCGCCAGAAACATAGCCGCGGCCATAGCCGATGCGCATGCTCATGGTGAGATGGCCACCCTCGGTGAGCGTAGCGATGTGCTGCTCGGGGTTGACCAGCTCAAACTCGGACGGAATAAAGAAGTCCGCACCGGTGACCTCGCAGGGGCCGTCAACCGAGATGGTGGCGGTCGCCTCGTCGGTCGTGCCGAGAGCCCTGAAGACAAGACCCTTGACATTCAGGACGATGTCGGTGACATCCTCGACCATGTTAGGGATGGTCATGAACTCGTGCTGCGCACCATCGATCTGAATAGCCTCGACGGCGGCACCCTCGAGCGAGGACAGAAGAACGCGACGAAGGGAGTTACCCAGCGTATCGCCGTAGCCACGCTCGAGCGGCTCGACGGAGACACGAGCAGACGTCTCGTTGATCTCTTCGACCTGAACCTGAGGCCTAATGAATTCTGACATGTATTACCTCCAGCCTCAGCAGCCCGGATGGACTACTTAGAGTAGAGCTCGACGATGAGCTGCTCGTTGATATCACCGCTGATCTGCTCACGCGTCGGCAGAGCGAGCACGTTACCAGACAGCTTCTCGATATCGACCTCGAGCCAGCCAGGGACCTCAAAGCGCTCGGAGGAAATCAGGGCCTCCTTGATGGGGAGGAGGTCACGGAACTTCTCGCCGACAGCGACGACGTCGCCGGCCTTGACGCGGTAGGACGGGATGTCCACGCGCTTGCCGTTCACGGTGAAGTGACCGTGACGGACGGACTGACGAGCCTCTTTGCGGGTGCGGGCGAAGCCAAGACGGAAAACAACGTTGTCGAGGCGAGACTCAAGGATGATCATGAGGTTCTCACCGGTGACGCCGTTCATCTTGCGGGCCTTGTTGAAGTAGCCGTGGAACTGCTTCTCCAGAACGCCATAAATAAACTTGACCTTCTGCTTCTCGCGCAGCTGCATGCCGTACTCAGATTCCTTGCGACGGCGCTTGGGCTGACGGATAGATTCCTTCTTGCTGCTGTAACCGAGCTCAGCGGGATCGATCCCGAGCTGACGGCAGCGCTTAAGAACAGGAGTCCTGTCGATTGCCATATTGATACGATCCTTTCAGTTACACGCGGCGACGCTTCTTGGGGCGGCAGCCGTTGTGCGGAATGGGGGTCTTGTCCTGGATGCTCGAGACCTCGAGGCCAGCAGCCTGGAGGGAGCGGATGGCGGTCTCACGACCGGAGCCGGGGCCCTTGACGAAGACGGAAACCTTCTTCATACCGTGCTCCATGGCCTGCTTGGCAGCAGCCTCGGCAGCCATCTGGGCAGCGAACGGCGTGGACTTACGGGAGCCCTTGAAGCCCACCTGGCCAGCCGACTTCCAGGAAATGACGTTGCCCTGGGGATCGGTGATCGAAACGATCGTGTTGTTGAACGTAGAACGAATGTGAGCCTGGCCCACGGAAATGTTCTTACGGTCCGCGCGCTTCAGACGGGCAGCGCGAACGTTCTTCTTAGCAGTAGCCATCTATCTAGCGCTCCTTATTTCTTCTTCTTAGCACCGATCTGACGCTTCGGGCCCTTGCGGGTACGAGCGTTAGTGTGGGTGCGCTGGCCGCGGACCGGGAGGCCCTTGCGGTGACGAAGGCCGCGGTTGCAGCCGATGTCCATAAGGCGCTTGACGTTCTGGTTGCGCTCACGGCGGAGGTCGCCCTCAACCATGATCTGGTTCTTATCGATATAATCGCGGATGGCGTTAACCTCATCCTCGGTGAGGTCCTTAACGCGCGTATCCACGTTAACGTTGCACTCGACGCAAATCTTCGTCGCAGTGGTGCGGCCGATGCCGTAAATGTAGGTCAGACCGATCTCAACGCGCTTCTCACGCGGGAGGTCGACACCATTAATACGGGCCAACGTAGTCTCCTCTCTTAACCCTGACGCTGCTTATGACGGGGGTTCTCGCAAATGACGAGGACCTTGCCATGGCGCCTAATGATTTTGCACTTATCGCACATCTTCTTGACCGAAGGACGTACCTTCATCGTTCTTCCTTTCGGTAGCGCTCAAACTACTTCCCTACTATCTACTCGCCCAGCCGCAGGCGTTTAAAACTATGGCTGGTCTTCACACACAATCCGACCGTAGGTTGAGCTAAGCCTGCAGTCGGAAATGGAGTGCGTGTATGCGTGCCGCTATTTGTAGCGATAGGTGATGCGGCCGCGGGTCAGGTCGTACGGGGAAAGCTCCACGACAACCCTGTCACCGGGGAGAATACGGATGTAATTCATTCGGATCTTGCCAGAAATGTTGCACAGAACCGAATGACCGTTCTCGAGCTCGACCTTAAACATGGCGTTGGGCAACGGTTCCTTTACCGTACCCTCGAGCTCAATTGCGTCTTCCTTCTTCACAAGCAATCATCTTTCTCTAGAAAACGACAGCGATTGAGTATTCTACAACACGTATGCACGCATCGTAATAACTTCGTAATGGCTCCACAACTAAGTGGAACTTGTTACATTTGAAATGTAAAACAAAGCCGTTCCCTGATGCCCAAGATCGCCTTGAAATGAGAAGGCATAGACCTTGGGGTCATGCCTTCGAAATTGAAAGGCGAGGTTGGGCATCAGGGGGCGGCGACTTTTACATTTCTCCGCCTTGGAGCGAACACCAAGCACCTTGGGCATCCGTGGTGAGAATCACCGGACCGTCATTGGTAATGGCGACGGTGTTCTCGTAGTGCGCGGCGGGCAGGTGGTCGTTGGTCGTAACGATCCAACCGTCGGAGCCCGTGCTCACATGGTTGGAACCCATCGTAACCATCGGCTCGATGGCGATGACCATACCAGCCTGAAGGCGAACGCCTCTCCCCTTCTTTCCATAATTTGGAACGTTGGGGTCCTCGTGCATCACACGGCCGATACCATGCCCCACATAATCGCGAAGCACGCCATAGCCGTGAGACTCGGCAAGGGACTGGACGGCATAACCAATGTCCCCAATATGGTTACCGGGAACAGCCTGCTCGATTGCAGCCTTAAGGCAATCGCGCGTAACCTCGCACAGGGCCTTGGCCTCGGGCGTAGGGGTACCGACGAAAAACGTCCAAGCGTTATCGCCGACCCAACCGTCGACAACGGCACCCGTATCGATGGAGATGATATCGCCATCACGCAGGATCATGTCGGGATTGGGAATACCGTGCACCACGGCATCGTTAATCGATGCACAAATGGTACCGGGGAACCCGCCGTAGCCCTTAAAAGCCGGGGTGCCACCATGCATGCGGATAATCTGCTCCGCAAGCTGATCAAGCTCAAAGGTCGAAACACCAGGGCGAACCATGGCTCCAACGTGGCGGAGCGCCATCTTAGATAGCGCTCCTGCCTTCTTCATCTGCTCGATTTGCGTTGCAGACTTAATCTTGATCATAGACCGAGAGCCTCTTTGACATCCCCGTACACGGTCTCGCGAGCCTGGTCACCGTTGACCGACTTGAGCAGACCCTGGCCACGATAGTAGTCGACGAGCGGGCTCGTGGACTTCTCGTAGACGTCGAGGCGATTCTTGATGGTCTCGGGCTTGTCGTCGTCGCGCTGATACATCTCGCCACCACACTTGGGGCAGGTAGCATCGGCAGCGGTGCCGGTGTAACCGCAGGCGCGGCAGGTGCGACGCGAAGACAGACGGTCGATGATGACCTCGGGGGCCACGTCGACCAGAAGGGCGCAGTCGATCTCGCGACCCATGGCAGAGAGCTCGGAATCAAGCGTCACAGCCTGGGCGGTGTTGCGCGGGAAGCCATCGAGAATGAAACCCTGCTGGGCGTCATCGGCGGCAAGGCGCTCCTTGACAAGGTCAATCACGAGCTGGTCGGGAACGAGCTCGCCGGCGTCCATGTACTTCTTAGCCTGAATACCAAGCTCGGTGCCACCC
This sequence comes from Sodaliphilus sp., assembly GCA_963657575.1. Lineage (GTDB taxonomy): Bacteria > Actinomycetota > Coriobacteriia > Coriobacteriales > Coriobacteriaceae > Collinsella. The sequence goes on along the minus strand of CAVKNR010000013.1, from coordinate 9,139 downwards.
TTGACGGCAGCACGCAGCAGGTCGCCCGTGGAAATATGGGCGACGCCAAACTCGGCGACGAGCTCCTGTGCGACGGTGCCCTTACCGGCACCCGGAGCTCCGAGCAATACGAGGTTCATGAGCAATCCTCCTCTAGCCTATTTAAAGAATCCATCGTAATCATACATCTTGATCTGGCCTTCGAGCTTATCGACCGTGTCGAGCACGACGCCGACCATGATGAGGATGGACGTGCCGCCAAATGCCTGGATCAGATGGTTACCCGTGAAGGAGAAGATGATCGAAGGCACGATGGCGATGAGCGCCAAAAAGACAGCGCTGGGAAGCGTGATCTTGTTGAGCGCGTTCTTAATGTAGGCCGCGGTAGCCCTGCCCGGACGGACGCCCGGAATAAAGCCGCCCTGCTTCTTAAGGTTGTCGGCCGTGTCATCGGGGTTGAACACCATGGAGGTGTAGAAGTACGCGAAGAACACGATGAGGACAACATTAAGCACCCAGTTGAGCCAACCGGTCGAAAGCGCAGAGGCAACTGCCTGAATCCAGCCGATGCCGGGGAAGAACACGGCAATCTGAGCCGGGAAGTACAGCAGCGCCGAAGCGAAAATGATCGGCACGACACCCGCGGTGTTGACCTTGATGGGCAGGTAGGTGGTCTGGCCACCCATCATGCGACGGCCCACGACGCGCTTGGCGTAGGAGACCGGGATGCGGCGCTGGCCGCGCTCAAGGAAAACGATCAGCGGGATGACCAGCAGGATGATGGCGCAGATGATCACCATGGTGATGATGCCACCGGCGTTACCCTCGGTGCTGGAGAAAATCGCCTGCGGAAGACCGGCCATGATGTTCGCGAAGATGATCAGCGACATGCCATTGCCGATACCGCGCTGGGTGATGAGCTCACCAATCCACATGATCAGCATGGCGCCAGCGGTGAGCGTACCGACGATCATGAGGTCAAAGATGATCTCGGGAGCACCGGCACCGTTGAAGCTAATGCCGAAGCTCTTAAAGAGGAAGAGGTAACCCACGGAGTTGAGGATAGCCAGAGCCAAGGTGAGGTAACGCGAATACTGCGTAATCTTGGTCTGACCGACCTCGCCCTCACGGGCAAGCTCGTGCAGGGAAGGCACGACGGCCTGGAGCATCTGGAGGATAATCGAGCTCGTGATGTATGGCATGATGCCCAAAGAGAACACCGAGACATAGCTCAACGCGCCACCAGAGAAAAGATTCAGGAGGGCCATAGCACCTGCGGCGACCGAGTTGCTCCCGGTCGAGAAAAGGCCCAGCATCCCCTGGAAGGGAATGCCGGGCACAGGAACGTGCGCACCAATGCGGTACACGACGAGCATAGCTATGGTAAAAAGAATCTTTTCGCGCAGTTCTTTGATGCGGAAAGCATTCTTAAGACCATTTAGCACGGCAGCTCGACCTTTCCGCCGGCGGCCTCGATCTTGGCCTGCGCAGAAGCGCTGACCTTGTCGACCTTGACCGTGAACTTCTTGGTGAGCTCACCATTGCCGAGCACCTTGACGGGCTCGAACTCGCTCTTGGTGATGCGAGCGGCCTTAAGAGCGGCACCGTCGATCACAGCGCCGTCCTCGAACTTACGCTCGAGACGCTCGACGTTGACAGCGGTGTACTCGATACGGCGGGGGTTGCGGAAGCCCGGAAGCTTGGGCAGGCGCATAGCCAGCGGAGTCTGGCCACCCTCGAAGCCGGCACCCTTGGTGCCACCAGAGCGAGAGCCCTGGCCCTTCTGGCCGCGGCCAGAAGTGGTGCCGTGACCCGAAGAATTGCCACGGCCGACGCGCTTGCGGTTCTTAGTGGAACCGGGCGCGGGAGTAAGATCGTGAAGCTGCATTTGCTACTCCTCTACAATCTCGACAAGGTGCTTGACCTTGAAGATCATGCCGCGGACGGACTCGTTGTCAGCAATCTCGCGAACCTCGCGGATCCTGTGGAGACCGAGGGCACGGACAGTACGGACCTGGTCCTGCTTGCAACCATTGGTGCTGCGGACCTGCTTGATCTTGATGGTGTCAGCCATGCTTAGTTCTCCTTACCGACGAACATCTCGGAGACCGTCAGGCCACGGCGAGCCGCGACGTCCTCAGGGCTGGAGAGCTCCTTGAGGCCCTCGACGGCAGCCTTGATGATGTTAAGGCCGTTGTCGGTACCGAGGGACTTGGACAGGACGTTCTTGATGCCAGCAAGCTCGAAGAGGGGACGCACAGCGCCGCCGGCGATAACGCCGGTACCCTCGACAGCGGGCTTGATGATGATGCGGCCGGCACCAAAGTGACCGAGAACCTCGTGCGGGATGGTGCCCTGATCGGTCACCGGCACGTGGAACATGTTCTTCTTGGCATCGAGAGACGCCTTGGAGATGGCCAGGGGCACCTCAGCGGACTTGCCCATGCCAACGCCGACGTTGCCCTTACCGTCGCCAACGACGACGAGAGCGACGAGGCTCATGCGACGACCACCCTTGACGGTCTTCGACACGCGGTTGATGTAAACGACGCGCTCCTCGAACTCGGAGGCCTCGCGCTGCTGCTTCTGATTACGAGCCATGTGCTACATACCTCCTAGAACTCGAGACCGGCGGCACGAGCACCGTCGGCGAGGGCCTTGACGCGGCCATGGTAGATACGGCCACCGCGATCGAAGGCGACCTTGGTGATGCCGGCCTCGATGGCGCGCTTGCCAACGAGCTGACCGACCTTCTCCGCAGCCTCCTTGTTCGAGGTGTGGGTGCCCTTGAACTCGGCCTCGAGGGTCGAGGCAGAGACGAGCGTCAGGCTGGAGCCCTTGCTGTCGTCGATGATCTGGGCATAGATGTTGGCGTTAGTACGGGTCACGCGAAGACGCGGACGCTCGGCGGTACCCGAGACCTTGCCGCGAACACGACGCTGACGACGCTTGAGGCCTTCCAGCTTCGCCTTATGCTTGTTCATACGTAAACTCCTAAAAAGGTTGATCTTGCCAGCACCTGACGGGGTGCTGGTCTTATGCGAGTGAGTCGGTTACGACTACTTGGCGGCCTTACCCAGCTTGCGGCGGATGTGCTCGCCAACATAGTGGATACCCTTGCCCTTGTAAGGCTCGGGAGGACGATGACCGCGGATCTCAGCGGCGATCTGACCGACCTGCTGCTTGTTGATACCCTTGACGTTCACGTGGGTGTTGTCGGGAACCTCGAAGGTGATACCCTCGGGAGCCTCGACGATCACGGGGTGCGAGAAGCCCAGGGAGAACTCGAGGTTCTTGCCCTTCTGCTGCACGCGGTAACCGACGCCGGCGAGCTCGAGCTTCTTCTCGAAGCCCTCGGAAACGCCAACAACCATGTTGTGGATGAGGGCGCGGGTGAGGCCGTGGCGGGCACGGGTCTCACGCTCGTCGTCGGGACGGGAAACGGTGAGGACGTTGTCCTCGACGTTGATAGCGAGCTTCTCAAAGACATCGAGCTCGAGCTGGCCCTTGGGGCCCTTGACGACAACGTTGTTGCCGTTGACTGCCACTTCGACTCCGGCGGGAATCTGGACAGGCTTATTACCGATACGAGACACGGTGATCTCCTTTCCTTCTACCTACCGAGCGAATTACCAGACGTAAGCGATGATCTCGCCGCCGACGTTGTGCTTGCGAGCATCGCGGTCGGTCATGACGCCATGGCTGGTGGAAATAATGGCGGTACCAAGGCCACCGCGGACGCGGGGCATGTCGGCAACGCCGGTGTACTTACGCAGGCCCGGCTTGGAAATGCGGCGGATGCCGTTGATGACCTTAGCCTTCTTGGGACCATACTTAAGCGTGATGTGCAGAGTCTTCTGGGGAACGGTGTCCTCGACATCGTAGCCCTCGATGTAGCCCTCCTCGTGCAGAACACGAGCGATCTCGACGAGCTTCTTGCTGCTCGGCATGGAGACCGTGGCCTTGTTCACAGAGTTAGCGTTACGGATGCGCGTAAGCATATCTGCGATCGGGTCTGTAAGGTTCATACAGATTCTCCTTCGTTCTTGATGAACACGTGCTCTTGGTTCTTCGCCGCCCTTAACGGCAAAGCCTAACTAGCGCGTTTTCCCTGTTCCAAACGGATGCTTGAAACGCTGGTAGTGACTTACCAGCTGGCTTTCTTAACGCCGGGAAGCTCGCCCTTGAGTGCAAGCTCACGGAAGCAGACACGGCACAGGCCGAACTTGCGGTACACAGAGTGCGGACGGCCGCAGCGCTGGCAGCGCGTGTACTCACGAGTAGAGAACTTCTGCTTGCGATTGCACTTGACGATCATCGATGTCTTAGCCACTTATATCCTCCTCACATAGAGTATTGTTCGCCCCAAACGCCGCCCCCTTGTGGGAACGGCGCTTATAGGGCAGGTGAACCTATTTCTTGAACGGGAAACCGAAGGCGTCCAGAAGGGCCTTGGCCTCCTCATCGGTATTGGCGGTGGTCACGAAAGTGATGTCCATACCACGCTGGTGATCGACGGAATCGAAGTCGATCTCGGGGAAGATGAGCTGCTCGGTGACGCCCATGGAGAAGTTACCACGGCCGTCGAAGCTCTTGGCGGAAATGCCGCGGAAGTCGCGGATACGGGGGATCGCGACGGAGGTCAGACGATCGAAGAACTCCCACATACGGTCGCCACGCAGGGTAACCTTGCAGCCGATCGGCATACCAGCGCGCAGGCGGAAGGTAGCGATGGACTTGCGGGCACGGGTGATCATCGGCTGCTGGCCGGTGATGGCGCGCAGGTCGCGCACGGCACCGTCGATGGCCTTGGAATCGGTAGCGGCCTCGCCGACACCCATGTTCACGACGATCTTCTCAAACTTGGGGATCATCATGACGTTCTCGTACTGGAACTTGTCCTGAAGCTGCTGCTTGACCTCGTTGTTGTACTTGGTCTTCAGACGCGGCACATACTTCTCTTCTGCCATTGTTCACTCCTTCTTGGGGTTTTAAGCACGGGGCGTGGCCACGGTGGGTTGTCCTCGTGCCTCCTGGCTGCATCCGCGCCGCTCATGGCATTTCGCGGTTTGGACTCGACGCAGCAGGAGCCGACAAAACAATCGGTACTATACGCGCATTGGGTGCGCATTTCCAGAAAAACCTCGTCTGCCTGCACAACTCCACAACTCCCCCGCACAAATGGATCCCAAGAAGCAGTTGCGGTGAAATAGGGACTGTTTGGCGGCCTAACAGGCTTAAACAGTCCGTATTTCACCGCAACTTAGGTGGTCCATGGTGATAGAGAAACGAGAGTGGATTATCCACTCTCGATGGGACTCTCTGTTTTCCAGGAATCATTTTGGTTGGAGCGTGACGACTACTTGAGCGTGACGCAGGAGGCGAGAGTTTTGCAGAAATCTACCTGGGACAATCCAAGGGGTCGAGTCTGGTCTGTCCCGCCCATTGTCACGATAAATACCCAATTTCCTGATGAGGCCACTCCGATTTTCTCACTCATCGCGTCGCCTGTGGTGCCGAAGCCTCCGACGTTTTTGGGGTCGTAGGCTCTCAAGTCAACATGAATCGCATCAGTGCCATCTTCCCCCTTTGTAATGTTGACTGTCCAACCATACTGAGCATCCGTCTTTGTAACCTTGTATTCGTCGATCGGGAACCAGTCTGGCAAAACCATGACACAATCGTCGGTTTCGATGGTTCTTGCTTGCTTTGCTTCTTCCGCCTGGCGCTTGGCTTCTTCCTCGGCTTGCTTGGCGGCTACGGCGTCATCGCGGCGCTTGGTTGCCGCTTGGGCCAATGCATCGACATCAAAGGAAAAGCCAGCCTTCCTGGCGCCCGCGTCTTCCTCGGCATATTTCTTGGCGGCGGCAATCTCGTCGTCGGTCACCTCGGTTGCCTCGACCGGAGCAAGCGAAACGTTGCCAGCATCGATGCTCTTTTTGCCCTCCGCCTTCTTGCTAACCTTGACGTCGACCTTTTCGCCCGGCACGGCGTAGATGGTGCCGTCGGCTGCGATGGGCGAGGCTGCGACCTCGGCCTTATAGCTGCCGCGACGGAGCTCGACGCCCGCTCCCGTGCTGTCGACATAGCGAACGACGTCGACCTTCTTGCCGCGCGCCTCCTTGCCGGTGATGTGCAGCGGCAGCCTGCTCGCGCCAGCCGATGTGTCCCAACCCTCGGCCGAGACCGTAAACCGCACGGCGTGCTTTGCGGCGAGGGCCTCTTGCTCGGCAGCTTCGCGTGCCTGCTCCGGCGCATAGACGCCAAAGTAATAACCGGCTCCGCCACCCACGGCGAGCAGAGCCACCACGACGGCAGCGATGATGAACGGCTTCTTGGAACGTTTGGGGCTGGACGCGACCGCCTCTGCCGCCATATCGACTTGCTGCGACCCGGTAGGTGTTGCGACATCAACGGGTGAGGGGTTCGCCCCTCCCGTTTGCGTCTGATCATCTGGCACGACGAATGCGCCGCATACGGCGCAGAACTGGGCTCCGTCCTCGATTTTCGACCCACAGTTTCGGCAGAACATCCAAGCTCTCCCTCATTCGACACCCGTTCAAGACGGGCATGCTTGAGCGCCCACCTGCATGGCGGAGCGCAATCTCTTCTAAGCATATGCTAAGAGCGAATTGTCAAACGTTGTTGCGCTACATGGCCGGGAAAGCCTCAGCATCCAGCCATCCCCACATAAGTTGCGGTGAAATAGGGGCTGTTTGGCGGCCTAACAGGCTTAAACAATCCGTATTTCACCGCAACTCATATATGGGGATGCGATTAGCGCTTGCAGGGGACGAGTTTGGTGCGGCGCAGGTGGATCATCTCGGCGGCGATGGAGATGGCGATCTCCTCGGGGTCCTCGGCCTCGATGGCGACTCCGATCGGCAGGTGCAGCTCGTTGATTTGCTCCTGCGTAAAGCCCTCCTGCTCCAGGCGGGCGCGCACAAAGGCAGTCTTGCGGCGCGAGCCCAAGCAGCCCAGGTAGGCGGGTTTGGCGCGCATGGCCTGAATCACCACGTCGATATCGGACTTGTGACCCGCCGTGGCCACGACCACTAAGTCGCGCGGACCGATGGGGCACTGCTTGCTCAGGTTCTTGTAGTCGACTAGACGACGGTCATAGACCCCGGGCACCCAATCGGGGGTCAGCGTGCCGGGGCGGTCGTCGCAAGCCACGACGGCAAAGCCCGCCGCCGTGAGCACCCGCGCCGTCGCAGCGCCCACATGTCCGCAGCCAAAGATGTAGGTCAGGCCCTCGGGGCAGAGCGTCTCGATGTGCGCCGCGGGAATCTCGGAGGCCGCGTTGGTGTAGGTGACCTTATCCCCCTCCTCAATCAGCGAAAGCCCGGGGCAGCCCGCAATGGTGCGGCGCGATTCCTCGCCATGGTACTCGGCCACATCGCCCTCGAGCGCGCTCGCGATAAACGGTTCAAAGTCGATGACGAAGTCGCCGATGCGCCGATAGGCCAAGACGTCGGCTATTTCCTGGAACAACGGCGCCTGAGTCGCATCCAGATGCAGGTAGCACAGGCAGATGGCCCCGCCGCAGATCATGCCGGTATCGGAGTTCTCGCCGCCCATGGTGTAGCGGACCAGACGCGACTGTCCCGCGCTCAGGAGCTCGCGCGCCTCGTTCAGCGCAAAGAGCTCGATCTTGCCGCCGCCGATGGTACCCGCTTGGCTGCCATCGGCAAAGACGGCCATCCAGGCGCCCACGCCGCGCGGCGATGACCCTGCCGTGCCGGCAACTACCACCAGCTCGCACGTCTTACCGGCCTTCAGAGCACCAAGCGCTGCATTCACCACATCGAGCTTTTCCATTGCAATTTCCTATCCCTGGAACACACCGGTAAGCATAGCGAGTGCCTCGAGCACGCCGCCGCCGACCGACGTCGCCTTGTCCGAAATGTAGTTGATATAGCTGGCATCGCCGCGCGGGTCGACGTCGGCGCATTTAAAGCCCTCGGTCACCTGAACGCCGTCGGCCAAAAGACCGCGCAAGCAGCCGTTAATCTGCGTGACCATGGGAGTATCGCCCGCGTAGCCAATCACGTCTCCGGCGCTCACGATGTCGCCGATTGCGCGGTCGGACCGAAACACGCCGGCGGCGGGGCTGTGGATAACGCGCTCCTTGCCATAGCCGGCGATAATGCCCGGCACGCCCGTGTTGGGCTGGGGCGAACCTTGGGTAATGACACGGCCGAGAAAATGCCCGCGCATGGTCTCGACCACGGCGTCGCAATCGACCGGCGCGGTAAAGCCCGGCCCCACGGCGATGACGGCAGGCGCTATGTCGCGCGTGGTGCCCAGGTTGCGCTTGGCCAAAATCGCGTCGACCACAGCCGCGGGCTTAAGCTCGTCGAGCATCTTGGCCTGGGGGTCCACCACAACGGCGACGTCTCCAGCCTCGGTAATCGCAAGCGCCTCAGCCGGCGTCTGTGCCAAGCGAGCGCGAATGCCCTCAACCTGGACCTCTCCCAGGCGAATGGCCTCGCAAAAACTGATCGTGCGGCGGATGCACGTGGGGACCGCGATATCGGCCATGACAACCGACACGCCGGCGCGTACCAAACGGGCAGCGACGCCCGTGGCGATATCGCCGGCGCCGCGAACATAAACGAGCATTCCCGGGGCACCTCCCTGTGCTACGGTTTGAGCAGAGCAAAAGCGGTTCAACCGCTATTCTGATGATTATTTATTATCACAGTATTATACGGCGGTGAACAGATGGAAACGGTTAGCGGCAACCTTGCCTCGGCGCTCAAGATCGAGCCGGGCATTACCGCAATTATCGGCAGTGGCGGCAAGTCGACATTGCTGAAGACGCTAGGGCTCGAGCTCATGCGCGCCGACGGCAGGGTGCTTCTCTGTACCACCACGCACATGTTTCCCGTCGCCGGCGTGCCATGGGACGGCTCGAGCCGTCGCCTGGACGCCGCGCCTTGGAAGCCGGGGGCCGCACATGTTCCCGGCTGCACCTGCGAGGCGTGCACTGGCATGAGCCGCGGAAGTATCTGCCAGGCGGGTGTTTTGGACCCGGAGACAGGCAAGCTCTCCGCCCCCGCCGAGCCGCTCAACGAGCTGGCGCAGCGCTTTGACTATGTGTTGGCCGAGGCAGATGGCAGCAAGCGACTCCCGCTCAAGGCGCATGCCACCTGGG
>CAVKNR010000012.1:0-16589 GCA_963657575.1 Sodaliphilus sp. | reverse complement strand
CCGTAGTTGATGAAGTGCCGCAGGACGGCCGAGTCGTCGACCATAGTCACGCCGCCGTAGGTCGACTTGGTGAAGGCCTTCTCGACGTCGCCGTTGCGGGAGAGGTAGTACTCGGGGTCGTAGACGGGAGCGTAGTCCACGCCGCCCGCCTTGGTTGCGGCGCCCTTGAGCTTCGAGCAGCCGGTGGCGTGGCGCCCCTCCTTCTTGCCGTACATAAGGTAGTGCGAGTAGTAGCTGGCGAGGTCGGTGCCGAAGGCGGCGCGGAGATCGGGGTACTCATTGTAGTAGCTCTGCACGTCGAACGCCTCGGAGCCGCGGCGGCCCTCCGACATGCCGTAGTTGATGAAGTGATCCAGGGCCTTATCTTTGCTTCCGTTTGCCCATTCGTTAACATCTGGATACTTATTGAGATAGTAGTCGGCATCGAAAACAGACGAATAATCAAGCCAAGAGGATTTGGGGAACTGCGCGATGATGGCATCCGCATCAGCTTCTCCAAGGCGTTTGCACCCGGCATCACTAAAGTACTTGTTCGCATCGCCCCAATTAGAGATAAATCCGTGCTCAATCAAAATACCGGGGATTCCAGCTTCACGAGCGCAACGAATAACAGCGAATTCGTCGCCTACCTGCATCTGAAAGACACCACGGTTTGTAAGTCCGAGAGCAACAAGATTGTTCTGAACCTTCTGGGCCAGCTCGTACGAAACCTGGGTATAGTCAGCCCCGTTCACGGTAGGCGAATATACCTCGGCGCCATGAGCTGCGGACGAACCTGAATTGATATGGAAACTGATATAGGCCTGGGCGCCCTGATTGACGCAACGCTGAACGCGGTAAAGGAAGTCGCTGCTACCGTAGCTGCCCGACTGCTCACGAGCGAGAATTACCTTAAATCCGTAATTCTCAAGCTTGGTCTTACACGCGCTAACAATCTTCCATGTTAGGTCGGCTTCACTCTTCCCATTGCCCTGAGCGCCGGGATCGGATCCACCGTGACCGGCATCAAGTGCAACCACGCGAACGTTTTTACGAGCCGAACGGGAATCGACGCTATAAGCCGCAATGTCACCATCACCTTCAGAACCGGAAAGCGCCTCTTCAATAGAGAAAGCCTCGACAGGATTGCCGTTCTCATCAGCATAGTAGACCGACAAATCATCGATATTGTCAACGCTATCAGATGAAGAAGACGAATTGACTACGTCAAAGCTGTAATCCTCAGAGGAGAGGTCCACTGAATAGATCGCGTTCGAATCCTTCACCTGATACGTAATACCGGTTAAAAAATACCGCGCTACCAACAAATCTTGTCCAAATGTAAAGCCCGCAGCATTCCCAGAGAAAGCCGAAGCTTCAACGGAGCGCTCTTCGCCAGAATTGCTGACGAATGATAGGGACGCAGAGGTCAAAACATCAGAATCAGATGCAGTTGCGAACGCCGCCTCTTGCATAGCACCCAAAGAAAGAGAGGGTTGCGAAATGTACAAGTATTGGAAAGAGGCATCGACACAAGAGGAATCGGAAGATTGAGCCGATTGAGCGGCCGATTCGACATCCGAATTACAAGAGCCTGCTTCGGCGGTCTTCTCAGTATCCTCACAAGAGTCGGCTTCGGCGGTCTTCTCAGTATCCTCACAAGAGTCGGCTTCGGCGGTCTTCTCAGTATCCTCGGAAACGAAATCCGAAAATGAAGAGGAGCTAGAGGTCTCGGCTTCATTATTAGAGAGCGAGGAAAACTCAAGTGCATAGGCCGACGAAACGGGAGCAAGGAAAGAAGAGGAAACCAGAACAGCGGTAACCAAATTAGCAACTGCGCAACGAACCTTTTTCATATATGCACTCCCAATAAATTAACGTAAATCTAAATTGTAGACTTTAACTAAAACAAAATAGAACTCGAATAATTCTAACTGAATTACTTGACCTGCCGTTAACCCATTTTCACCCTTACCCCATTATCGGAACCGAGCTGAGGAAGGCAGCGTAGGAGAATCGCGATTACGAATTTACGCACCGCTTAGGACTTGACCCAACAATGGCCTACTTCGGCAAAGAAACCCCTTCAATCTTGTCCCACAAAACATCAAACACCCTACCCGGATGCTTGAAAAACGCCCGATACAGAACCTGTCGAACCGCCTCGACGCAGGAAGCGGCAACATACACGCCGGTCACCACGAGCACCACCGACAGCAGTCCCCACGCTGGGTGGCAGTGGGAGAACACAAGCAAGTTCTTCCACAGCAGCTCCTGCATGTACGGGCGCCACAAGAATCAGCAAAATATACACCGTAGGAAACCACCACAGAGAGGCGAGCGGAGCAAAGACGGCAGCCATTAGCTCTTCAGCTTGCAGACCATCCCCCGCCTTAAACACGCCGAAGTACAGGACGAGTGGCACACTATAAAAGAGCATTTGCCCCAGCAGGGTCCAAGCCCTTCGCAGCTGACCCTTAAGTGTCAGTTGCGCGTCGGCCAGGTACCACACCGTAATGATAAAAAACACGGCAACGGCAATACGCCCCGAAGGGTACAACACGCCGTGCAGTACCATGCGTGCAACGGTCCCGGGGAAAACGGAAATAGGCTCAGCATTATGAATCACGAAATGATGAGCCACTATGAACCACATCGAGATGATGCGCAGAAGCTCAACCTTTGAATTGCGCCCTTTTGAACGTCCCAAACTCTCCCCCATCAACCGTGCAACTTTTATGAGTCGCTAACGTATCCCGCATACCAACAATTTAGCCAATTACACCTGGAGGGCAAGTTGTGTCACGAAAAGTGGTGTAAGCCCCTCCAGGGCCGTTGTCGGCCGATATCCTACGCGACCTTACCGAGCTTGTCCATGAAGGCGGCCTTCAGCGCGGCAACGGTGGCGCCCCCGACGCGCTTGTGGCGGCACCACTCCGCGACGTTGCGCTCCAGGTGGACTGCTTCTGTCAAGGGCTAAACTGAACACCGGGGACTGCAGTGGAAACCCCGGACTGTGTTCCTACGCTACAGGACCTAGGCTTCTTCGGAACTGCATCGGGCTCATATAGCCCAGGTCGCTCTTGCGGCGCTTGTCGCGGTACCAGAACAGATAGGCGTCCGGCATCTCCATGAACTCCCCCATGCCAGCATCGTCCCAGCCCCTTCCGTGGAAGGACTCCACCTTCAGCCTGCCGAAGAAGCCCTCCGCCCTTGAATTGTCGGGTGAGCACCCCTTCCTCGTCATCGAGCGCACGATGCCGTGCCCATCGCAGATGGCGATCCAACCGGGCCACCGGTAATGGCTGCCGCGGTCGGAGTGCACCCAGTGGTGCTCACCATACGCAAGCTGCGAGCAGGCCCGCAGGAGCGATGAGTTGGCAAGCACCGCGTTCGGGGGCGTGCCGATGGACCAGCCGACGGGCATTCCGTTGAAGCAATTGCTCGCCGGCGAGAGGTGCACTTGCCGGCGGGGATGCGGAATTCCGTGATGCCTGTGACCCACAGCCCGTTTGGCTGGCCGCGAAGCGGTGTCTGCCCCTCTCGTCCAGGCAGGTGTTCCCAGGCGCCACGTAGACCTCGCCCACGTACGGGCTGTACCTGCGCCTCCTCCGCGGCGCGCAGGCGACCAGCCCCTTTGAATTGCCCATGGAAGGAGAAGACCTATGGGCATCAACTGGAGGGTCCGCACGAAGCCGCTGGCGTTCTGGCTGGGCATCGCGGGCGCGGCGGCGACACCGGTGCTCGCGTACCTGGGACTCGGCTACGAGGCCATTCCACGCGCATGGGCGGCCCGCGGCGCGACCGACCCAGCTCGGCACCCGGAGCGAACGCAAGTTCGGCGCGGGCGGCCCCCGACGGGCGAGCACGTGGCAGTGGTTGCTCCGCTGGGGGGGGCATAATAATGAACGGTTGGCCTGCGTCCCGTGGCGGTTGCTGCAAAGGCTCCGCTTGGGAACAGATGCAATATTGCGTCCGCACCTTCTGTTAGAATTGTTCACTAGTGTTTTATGCTGCGGTTTTCTGATCCGCCGGCATGGGCTAAGGGGTGTTTTTTGGCTGTACAGGGTAAATCAAAGGAGCGCGTTCAGGACGTTGGCGAGGTCTTCACCAACGATTGCGAGGTGAACGCCATGCTTGACATGGTGAAATCCGAGACGGAGCGCATCGACTCCCGGTTCCTGGAGCCGCCGTACGACAACGGCAACTTCCTCGCTGAGGTGCTGCGACGCAAGCTTTCCGTGGTGGCCTCGCGCTACCGCAAGAGCGCGACCGACTGCATACACGGTGCCGTCGCGGCGAGAAAGGCTGGCGCAGAGAAGCCGAAAACCGCGGCCGACAGCGGCGCGGCCGGCGTCGAACAAGGCCCAGTTGAACGCACTGGGAGCCGGGTGCAAGGTGCGCCACAAGGCATGGGGCGCCGGCACCGTGACGAGGATAGACGGCGGCTCGATCTACGTGAGCATCGGGGGCAAGGAGCGGATGTTTCAGTTCCCGGGCGCGTTCGAGCAGGAGTTCTTGAGTTTATTGGGAGCATGCATGTCTGACAACGCAATAAACATACCGGGCAACGTGTCCTCCGATATGCAGAAAGAATCCTCCAAACCCCTTTTTACCTTGCAGAGGGGTGCAACAAGGCGTGAGGTAAACGCGGTAGAAGCCAGACATTTTGTTCAAGGCATTCTTTCCAGGTCGATTAACCTAGCCACGCTTATCGGCTCTGGCGCATCTACTCCGGCCATTCCCCTGATGGGTGAAACCTTCAGGAACTTGCGAGCGGACCTCAAGCTCAACGATCCCGATCTATCTATCCTTCTGGAAAGTCGGATAACTAAAATTGCCTGTCGAGATAACGAAGACCCTGCGAAGTACTCGAACATAGAGAACCTCCTCTCGTGGCTGAGTCAGCGCATCGAGGGCTCTCTAGATAGCGCCGATGACGACAAGAGGGTTTCCGATGCAGTTCGCAAGGCCTTTCTCGAGTCCGTCGACATCAAATACAGCGCGGAGCACTCCGACGTCCTTGATAGCTATCGTAAGTTTGTTCAGGGACTTGGCGTATCGCGACAGATCCTTGCGCGCGGTGGTCAAGCTGCCTTCGACGTCGTTAATCTCTTCACAACAAACTACGACCTATTTCATGAGATGGCCCTTGAATCGAGCGGCTACGCCTATGTGGACGGGTTCTCGAACGGGCTGATACCCACATTCAACCCGCGGGAATACCATCGCAGGCCGATTGACCTCGACGAGAGATTCAGGGATCACTACGAACCGGTGAACCCCTTCTTTCGCCTTTACAAGATGCACGGGTCCATCAACTGGAGGATTTATGACGGAAACGTCGTAAGGGTCCCCAGGTTTCCCGACATCACCGACGAGTACCAAGGCGACAGACAACTTATCGCCCCGATGACTTCCAAATACGCCTTGACCCAGGGCTCCCCCTATAGCGATATGTTCCGCGAGTTCGTAAATGCCCTCGCCGTCCCCAACACAGTCCTTCTGACTTGTGGATTCAGCTTCGCGGACTCTCACATATCAAACCTTATCAGCCAGGCTCTTGCGAGGCCCGATTTCACGCTCCTCGCCTTTATCGGCAACCCGGCAGAAGCAGATGTCGGTTCCCCTACACGTGTGTTCTACGATAAGGCAGGTGGCGCGAACACCTATTTCGTATATCCAAGTGAAAGGGAACTGGACCGCAAGCGCCCGCTATACTTCTCGGAATTTGCTGACTTTATCGGGCCCGAGATCACCTTCGGAGACGATGTGGCATCTGGATCTTTGGGGCTTGGTGACAAGAATGACTAATGAGGTTCCCAATCCGGGTTGGCTCATCGGCACCATCTGCTATATGGATCAGGAGAAGATAAGACTACGCGCATCACGTTCCGACTTTTCAGACCGGATGCTCGATGGCGAGCCAAGGCATCTAAACGGGCTCAATCAATATCTCTTTTCCTATCTCTCTATCTCGACAAAGATCATTTTTCGCGTGACTTCCGTAGAAGAGGCCGAGAGGCCGTATTCCGACCAGCCTTCGTCGAGGTTTAGCACGAGCTATATCTTCACCGCCGTCCCCATTGGAGAGATTGAAGGATCTTCCTACGTGCCCGGCGTAGTAGACCTCCCCATGGTCGGCTCCAATGTCTATGCCTGCGATGAATCAATCCTCAAGAGGGTCTTTTGCGTGCGGGAAGGAGTCGAGATTGGGTCCCTCGCTGGGTACGATTCAGTAAGACCCACTTTTGATATCGATTCCCTGTTCTCTGGTCATCTCGCTATTCTCGGTAATACCGGCTCGGGAAAGTCCTCAACCGCGCGGCTCCTGCTTGATAGGGCGGCATCGCTCTTGGATGCCGAGGACGCGCTCGATGCAGAGCCCCGATTCTTCGTCTTCGATCTGCACGGCGATTATGACTTTCTCACGCGCGGCGGTTACGGCTGCACGAGACGAATCGGCGCTGATGAGTACCACCTCGCGCCCGGAGAGTTGTCGATGGATGACTGGTCAGCTATTCTCGACCCCTCGCGACGCATTCAGAAACCTCTGCTTGAGAGGGCCGTGAGATACTCCCACCTCAACGAGGAGGGCAAGAAGAAGCTATTTGCTGCCTTTGCATATACCGCAATTCGGGACACGAGCATCGATAGCCACGCAGCGAGGAAGTTTCAGGTCTCAAAGTATTACCAGCCGATTGAGGGAGAACTTAACAAGATTCTCGAACGCGAGTCCGGACCTTTCTCTCGCCCTCAGACCGCTCATAACCTGTTAGTGTCTTTCAACCTGGAATACGGAAACATATCGAAAGATGTCGTCGAAGGGCTTGAGTCCCTTTTGAAGGAGTTCATCGAGGACGAATACATGTCCGATGGACTTCCCAATATCGAACGCATCTTATGTGAGTACGAAAAACCTAAAAGCGAGGTCTCAATCTCTGACGTCGTTGATGCGCTTGACTTCGTGTTCGACGAAGAAGAAGTGCGGGGCAACCGTCAGATAAGGTCGTATTCAGAGGGGCTGGTTACTCAGCTTAGAAACCTTAGGGAAAGGTATTCGCAAGACCTCTTCTCACTTGAGCGGGGCGAGTCAATTGCTGCCCTCTTAAACAAGGGGCATGGCATTCTTGTGCTAGACGTATCTCAGATAATCGACGAGTCAGGATTGAAGTTGTTTTCCCACTACGTTGCGCGCGCCCTCTTTCAGGCTAGCCTAGATGCAGGAAGAGGCTCCTCGACACCCATCTATCTCATTTTTGACGAGGCGCATCGCTATATCAGGGATGCAGACCTGACAGACGACTCAGTGTTCAATCGAATTGCACGGGAGGGCCGTAAGTTTGGCATTTACCTTACCGCCATCAGCCAAATCCCCAGTGAGCTTTCCCGCGTCGTGCTCTCTCAGACGGGAACCTTCATAATCCACCGCATTCAGAACTCTTACGACCTCGATTACGTTCGCCGCAATATCCCTTCCATATCAAATGGCCAGGTCATGCGCCTTCCCGCATTCGCCCCGGGAACCGCGACCGCGCTGGGAAGCTCCATTACGGTGCCCCTTGAACTACAGATAGACGATGACTTTGCCGACGAGACGCCAACGATCCGGATGATGAAGAGCAATCGGATTCGATAAAGCTATTTGTGGCCGGCCCGGAGAATGCCCGCAACGGAGACGTTGTGGGCATTTCCTTTTGCCCGCTCGGGGCACGGGAGTCATACGTGGGTGAGTAGGATGGTAAGCCGCAGGGCAGCAAGGGCAGCCGGAGGAGCCGCAGGAGCAGGCGCCGCAGGTAGAGGCGGTGTCGAACTACTGCGAGCTTCTCAACCGGCGGGACGCGCGCTACGCCTAGCAACAAGCCAGAACAAGCACAGTATTTTTCAGCGCACCATACACGCACTCGCTGCTAAGGTTCGGCCCCAGCCACGGATCACCCGTCAAGAAGAACTCCAGCCAGTGCTGCATAAACAGTGCCTGCTCGCGCTTCCAACGGCGCAGCTTTTCCTCGCTGGCCTCTTCCCTGCTGCGCGAAGTGAACTCGTAGTGGTGCAGCTCAGCATAAGGTGTAAAGATGGTGCGGTAGCCCCCATACGCGCAGGCAAAAATCCGCATCGTTAAAACCGACGGCAAACTTCTCGTCGCAGCCTTCAACCCGTTCATAAACGTCGCGACGGACCATCTGGCAGGCGCCCGTAACGGCGCTAAAGTTGCCCGGGTGCACGGCACGGGCAAGATATCCCTCGCGCTTTGCCGAAAAGTCCCAGTTGGCATGGGCAAGGGCGCCGCGCACGCCGACCACAATGCCAGCTAGCTGAACCAAATGGCCAGCAAAGTAGAGCTTGGCACCCACTAAAGCCCATTACTTGCTCAGGATGACCAGGAAGGTCAAGAGAAGTAGGAGAAGGATAATCCTATCCATCTGACTACCCCCTGCCTTGTAGAACCGCGGCCCGGAATACAGCTGGCTTCGGAGAACAAGGCAGAGGACGACACACCGCCGCGTCCAGCTAAAATTTAAACAGAAATACGTACGCATGTTCGCGTTTCGTGGTACACTGTATCTACCAGAATAAGACAGAGTGAAAGTCGCTTCGGAGGCCCCCAATGGTACGAAGCGCCGGCGCCGCGGATCCCTGCTGCCCCGACCCTGGCTTAGCCGGCGCACGCGACGCCGACTGACCGGCGGGATGCCGGTTGAAGCTACGCAATACCGGCATGTTGAAACCACTCGTCCTCCGGCGTGCGGATCATAGCATGTCGACTAAACCGAAGGGGCATACATCATGGACAATTCCAACGCAAGCCAGCAGATCGCTTTGTACGAGGACCCCGACCACGCAGTCCACCTTGACGTGCGCGTCGACGGCGATACGGTCTGGCTAACCCAGCAGCAGATGGCGACGTTGTTCGGGCGCGGAGTGCCGACTATCTCCAAGCACATTCATTCCGCAGCAAAGGAAGAGCTTGCCGGAATTCGAACTATTTCATTTTTTGAAATAGTTCGCTTAGAGGGAACAAGAACGGTCAAACGTCAGGTCGAGCACTACAACCTCGACATGATCATCTCGGTTGGCTACCGCGTGAAGTCTCAGCAGGGCGTGTACTTCCGCCGGTGGGCAAATGGCGTGCTCAAGCAGCATCTACTCCAGGGATACTCCATCAACCAAAAGAGACTCGAGGCGCTCGGAACGGTCTTCAAGGTCCTCGAGAGGTCGAGTACTCCGGAACTCTCCGGTGCGGCAGAAATTCTACAGAAGTACCTTCCGAGCCTGACTCTGCTCGATGAATACGACACGGGAAGGATGAAGGCGCCCCAGGGCAACGAGCCCAACTGGGAGCTCGGTTACACCGAAGCCCTCGAAGTCGTCCGCAGCCTACCGTTCTACTCGTCGTCCACCCTGTTCGGACGAGAGCGGGACAACCAGTTCGCCGGAATCATCAGCGCCCTCTATCAGGGCTTTGGCGACCAAGACCTATATCCCTCCGTTCAAGCAAAGGCCGCCAACCTTCTCTACCTCGTAGTGAAGGACCATCCATTCTTGGATGGCAACAAGCGCTCTGCAGCGGCGCTCTTCATTCACTTCCTCGACAAGAACGGGATGCTGCGCAACGGCGAAAGACTCCGCGTGGAGGGCAACGCGCTCGCGGCCATGACGCTCATGATTGCCCTCTCTGACCCAAGCGAGAAGGACTCCATGGTTACGCTGGTGGAGAATTTCATCGCGTAGCGCCTTCGCCCGAGCACCAGAATCGACGTTCCTTCATATAGCAGATACAAACGAGGAAAGGGCCATCAAAGTAAGGCACCGTCATGGCGAGGGAGGTGCCGCAATGAGTCGTTCCATGAAAAGCCATATAAGCCTACAATTGTCATCAGATGTAGGCTTATATGGCTTTCGAGGGGAGGTCGGCATGGTGATCACCTACCGGGAGGCGCTGGCTGAACTCGGGAGCAGGTACCGCGTTCGCAAGGCGGTGTCGGAAGGGACGCTCCACCCCGTCGGCCGAGGGATGTACTCGACCAACCGGGACGAGGACGCCCTCGCCGTGATCGCGAAGCGCTACCCCGGGGGCATCCTGACCGGGCAGACCGCGCTCTACGCCCACGGGCTCGTGACCGCGCCCCCCGACCAGATCGACCTGGCCACGAAGCGCGGTGGGACCAAGATACGCGACGCCGCCGTGCGCCAGCACTTCATCCCGGAGGGATGGCTGGGCGTCGGGAGGTCGACCGTCTCGGTGGACGGGACCGAGCTTGCCGCTTACGACCCCGAGCGCATGCTCCTCGAGCTCATGCGCTCGCGCAACAAGCTGCCCTACGACCTCTACCGGGAGGCCGTCGCCTCGTTCCGCAGGCGGTCGGAGCGGCTGGACATATACAGGCTGCAGGACTACGCGGAGGCAATCCCGCACGGCGAGGCACACCTCGAGCGCGCCATGGAGGAGGTATTCTGATGGACCTGAACGAGATGAGGGCGCGCTACGAGCGCGAGGAGGGCTACTCCTGCCTCAACGCGACCGCGCGCGTCTGCCAGGACGTGATCCTCTCAAAGCTGGCGGCATCCAGCATGCGCGACCGAGTGACGGTCAAGGGAGGGGTCCTGATGTGCGCGCTGTCGGGGAGCGGGCGCCGCGCAACCCAGGACATAGACCTCGACTTCGTGCGGTACCCGATGAACGACGCCTCCATTCGCTCCTTTGTGTCCGCCCTCTCGAACCTCGGCGACGGCGTAACCGTCCGCATCGCCGGCGAGATAGAGGAGCTGTCGCAGCAGGACTACAAGGGCAGGCGCGTCAACCTCAAGGTCAGCGACGGGCGCAGCACGTTCGACACGAAGCTCGACCTGGGGGTCCACGCGAGCGCTGCGATGGAGCAGGACGAGCTGTGGTTCGACGTGGCACACCGGCAGGAGGGCGTCTGCCTGCTTGCGAACTCGAAAGAGCAGGTGTTCGCCGAGAAGCTCAAGTCCCTGCTGCGCCACGGCATCCGAACGGCCCCGGAAACTCGTTTCATGGAGCGTTTCATGGAAAATCCCCCCCCCAATCTAGCAACGGTTCAGAGTCTACTAGATTGGGGGGACGCGAGCCAAGTCGACAAGGGCAGTTAACCGGCGGCTATTCATGCCTCGATTTAGAACCGCTCGAGAATCTCCGCGGCGTTCTCTCGCAGATAGATATCTAGGTCCGGCACGGCAAACTGCACGTAGCCCCTCTGCGGAGCTTGAATAACCTCTCTTTGAAGCAGCTTAGCCCTAATAGAGCTGACCTCATTGGTCTTTTTACCCATGCGTTTAGCAATCTCAGATGATTTGGACTGCTGCTTATCCTCGCACATGGCCAAAAGGTATTTGATATCGTTGAGTCCAAGTCCAGAAATCGCGGGCTCGTGAACAACATCGTGAAAACGAGCCTCTGCCAGCGCAATGCCTTCGGTGACGTCGCCCTCGCTCACAATGGCACTTTTGGCACGATGCAAGTTGGCGCGTTGCCAAATGGAGTAACCGACCAGTTGCACCAGATAGGCATAGCCCTTAGTGGCCTTAGCGGCTCTCGACAGAAGATCGTCCTCTATGGTCAAACCAGTCGCGACAAAGCTATCGCCCATAGAGAGCGCTACCTCCACCTGGTTGATAGGCGCCAGATCTTCGGAGAGGGCACGACGCAAGAACGTAAGCGCCTTGCCGTTAATAAGATCCATAACGCCGGCGGGTAAGCCGGCAAAGGCAAGTGCGATATCTACTTATATCGAATAATATCGAGCTGTATAAGCTTGTATAAACTTATCGCGGAAGTATCGAGCTTTCGTAATATGACTTAGTTAGTAGTCCACCATTGCTTTCTTCCAAGCTCATAGCGAAAGAAAGTTCAGGACTTCCTAAACCCATTGCCTTAGACCGAGAAATACTCACTCTCGGCAGATAGGTTTGGCCCCAACCACGGATCGCCATCGAGGAAGAACTCTGGCCAGCGCTGCATGAACAGCGCTTGCTCGCGCTTCCAGCGGCGCAGCTTTTTCTCGTTGGCCTCTTCCCTGCCGCGCGAGGTGAACTCGTAGTGATACAGCTCGGCATAGGGCGTATAGATGGTTCGATAGCCCGCCTCCCACACGCGCAGACAAAAGTCCGCGTCGTTAAAGCCGACGGCGAATTCCTCGTCGTAGCCTCCGACCCGCTCAAATACGTCGCGTCGGACCATCTGACAGGCACCCGTTACGGCGCTAAAGTTGCCCGGGCGCACAGCGCGGGCAAGATAGCCCTCGCGCTTTGCCGAGAAGTCCTGGTTGGCATGGGCAAGTGCGCCACGCACGCCAACCAAAATGCCGGCATGCTGCACCAGATGATCGGCAAAGTAGAGTTTGGCGCCCACCACGCCCGCATCGGGACGCTGCAGATAGCCCATCATCTCTTCGATAAAGTCGGGGCTTATGACCTCGGTATCGTTGTTGAGCAGCAGCAGATAGTCACCCTTGGCGTGCTTCACACCAAAATTGATGATCTGAGAGTAATTGAACTCGCCCGGCCAGTACACAACGCGCGCGATGCCCTTGCCTTCGGATGCTGCAGCCACGCGCTCTGGCAGGGTTTCGTAATACGCAAACGTCTCCGGGGCTTCACTGTTGTTCTCCACCAAGACGATCTCGTAATTGGTATACGTGGCCTTCTGGGCGATCGACATCACACAGGCATCGAGCGTCTCAACGTGGTCCTTGGTGGGAATCACAATGCTCACCAGCGGCGCAGACTCCGGCAGCGCATAGCGCATGCGATAGACAAACGGCGTCTCGGTCTCCTCGACTGTTCCGCAAATGTCCAGCGCGTTAAAGTGGCGCTGCAGCGCAAGGCGCCCAGCTTCAATAGCATACGGCTTGCTATCGGCAGAGCCATCGGCGGTCGATCCCGGATGCACGCGCCAGTGATACAGCACATGCGCAACATGCTCAAACCGCGCGTCCGCCGAAAGGCAGCGAAGCGTCAAGTCGTAGTCCTGGGCACCCGCAACGTCTTCCGGGGACGTGCCAATACGATCGATGAGCGCCTTCTCCACCATCAGGAAATGCGTCACGCAGTTATGGCTATAGAGCAGGTCGACGTTGAGCCGCGTCTTAAAGACCGGCTGGCCCCACTCCCCCGTTTTCTGGAACATGTCCTCGTCGCAGAACAGGACCTGGGGACGCTTGTCCTCGGCCGCCTTATTCAGCGCGGAAACATACTGGAATAACGCGTCCGGTTCCAGAATGTCGTCATGGTCCAAGAACGCGACGTAGTCGCCTGTCGCTCGCTCGATACCTGCGTTGGTGTTGAGCACAATACCGCCGTTGCCGGGAAGCTCGATGCGACGGATGCGCTCGTCGTTGGCGCCTGCCGCAAGGGCGGCCACCGCATCCCATTCAGGCGAGGCATCCATAAGGAGCAGTTCCCAGTTGTCATAACTCTGGGCTAGCACCGAGTCCAGCAGCTCGCGCAGGTATTCCCGATCAGTCTTGTAGCACGGCACCACAATACTCACGAGTGGTCTATAGGCAAAAGCCACCGAAGCGACACGCTGGCACGCCAGATCGCCCGGCTTTGCGCGATGTTGCTCAAACCAACGTCGATAAGCTGCGTCATCAGCGCGTGCATCCTTCATGCGGTTCCAGCTGTCGTCGACCATGCCGTTGTACAGGCGACCATCCATGGCGCAAAACCCGCTCTGGATCTGCTCTGTGGAATCGCTCACAATCGCGACAAAATCTCGTATATCTTGAGGCATCTCAACGCTCAGATACGTTTTATTGACACGGCATCCATTCTGCTGCGGCACATCGACCTGCGATTCGAACACATGCACGGTAGCATCGATGGCATTCATATGCGTATCGAAGATCTGAAGCTCAGGCGCGCACTGGGAGTCTCCCGCCCAGGTAACCTCATAGCGCCACACCGCGCCGGAGTCTGCCGGCAAATAGCGAATGGCATCGATCTCGTAGCGACCGCAGTGTTCGCCACGCTGCGCATCGCGGATAAGCGCACACAGCGCAGGCTTTGCTTTGTAGTTAATCTTGGATTCCAGCTTGGCCACGCGGCTATCGAGACAAATGGAGCCCAACCTTTGGCCATCGGATGCAAAAACGACATCCATCGACGAGCCATCCAAAAACGGAAGCACCAAGACGGCGAGCTCGCGCTCGTAATCGGAAACGGAAGGGCAAAGCGCCAGCACACGGCCATGATCGACCGGGAGCACCAGCGACAGCAAACAAGAACCGCTCGTAGTCGCATGGGCAAACGCCTGAGAGGCCTCCCGCTCAATAAGCGCGGCGACATCCTGACCGGCAAAACGAAGCAGCACAAAAAGACGGCCCTGGCTGCGGCAAAGTGCCAAACGCTTGATACTCATCTACACTTCTCGCTTTCCCAGGGCGTTCGCTGCCACGCGCTTGCAGGCACCCAGGCGCCCAAACCTCAAGACGTCGTAATCGAACATGAGCTTTTTGCACTCGCGGGCATTGGGGGCCTTGCTGGTAAGCGCCGCACGCACCATAGCAGCAACAGAAGGAGCGCATTGTGCGAGCGCAGCAACGCTGCCCACGGCAGAACCGGAAAGCGCCGTGGCAACGGCAGCAAACACCTTGCCACAGTCCGAACCCAGTAACCTGAGCGCATCGTACAGCACCAGATCGCAGAGGAAGTACGCCAGATCATCGGCATGCTGGGCATCGAGACCGTCGCGCTGCCAATCAGCCAGCACCGCGGAATAAATCTTCACGTGCTCCAGCAGGCGCGTCTCGTCGTCATAGCGCATGGTATCCATGAGCGAGCCTTTGCGCGCCACGCGGTAGTCATACAGCTTGTTCGAGATAAGCGCGGTCTTGTGCGAACGACCGTACACGGCAAAATCGAAGACCTGGTCCTCGCCATACTTAACGGTTTCGTCGAACACGATCCCGTTGCCCAGCAAAAACTCACGCCCGCAGGCGGTGCGCCATGCAAAGGGGCGAGATGCTTCCTTAAACAGCAGGTCGGAGCTATAGCCTTCAAACGACACATCGCGCGGGCTCAGCACATAGTTAAGCCACGGATACCCCGCCTCCAGCGGATACGGATTCGCACCAAAGGTCAAAACTTCGCAGTCCTCGCGCTCAAAGGCATCGACGATCACGCGGCATGCATCGGGCGTAAAGCGGTCGTCGGAATCCAAAAACGCGACGATAGACGCCGTGGACGCAGCGATGCCAGCATTACGTGCACTCGACAGGCCGCCGTTCTCCTTATCAACCAGCCTAAAGCGCGCGTCCTTTTCGCAATAGGCAGCCGCAATATCGCGCGAGCCGTCCGGCGAGCCATCGTTGACTAACACGCCTTCCCAATCGGGCATGTCCTGCGCAAGCAGGGAGTCCAGGCACCAGGCCAGGCACTCCTCCACTTTGTAGATGGGAACGACAACGGAAATCTTGGGGGTAGCCATAATCACTCGCTCCTACTGTGCGGCGGGAACGTCATCAGGGTGCGGGTTGTCGCCGTAGGTGCGCTGATACGTCAGCACGCGCCACACCAGCGGCAGGCCGCCAATCTTAAAGTAATGCTTAAACGTATTGAGCTTGCCCGGCTTCTTAAAGCCAAAGCGCGAATCGATATAGGCGCGAGGCGACTTGACCATCAGGCGCAAGTCGGTCTCGCCACGCGGATCAAACAGCGACAGGTCAAAGCGACCGGCATCCCAATCGGCCTTGAGCTCGGGAGAGGCCTTCTCCCAAAACTGCTCGCGCAGTTCATCGACCAGGCGCTCATCATTCCAACGGTACGTATCGACCTTCATGCGCATTAAAATGCCCTGGAGCTGAGCCTTGAGCTCGGGGCGTTCATCCAAAAAACGTTGCATCTCGGCATATTCGTCGCACACGCAAAACACCTTGTTGGGCGAATTAACGGAGCTCTTCTCGTTATCTTGGCGATAGCACAAAATGGGGTCCGCAATAAACGCAGCACGCTCGGCGCAAGCCCAAACCTTAAAGTTAAAGCCCGCATCCTGATACGAGGCACCCGGCGTGGGAAGGAACCGAATCTGATTGTCGTTGAGGAACTCGCGCCGATAGATAGCCGACCAAATGGAAGGTTTGCGGTAGAAGATGCCCGGGCGATCGACGGGGCGATACGCGGCGCCCGTCATATACTCGTCGATGATCCCAAACAGTTCACGGCGTTTGCTGGGCGTGGACCAATACAGGTAAAAGTCGCCCTTTACCACATCGGCATGCTCAGCATCGGCCTTGGCGACCAGCTTTTGGAGCGAATCCTCAAACATGAAGTCGTCGGACTCAAGGATGCCCACGTACTCGCCGCGCGCCATCTCCAGGCCGCGGTTCATCGAGTCGCCGTAGCCGCTGTTGGCCTTGTCGATCATCTTTACACGGGGGTCGCGCTCCATGTACTCGCGGATGATATCTGGCGAGCTATCGGTAGAACCGTCGTTGATACAGATGATCTCGATGTCTTTGAGCGTCTGCGCCACGGCGGAATCAAGGCACTCGCGCAGGTAGCGTTCGACATTGCAAATGGGGACAAGCAGCGAAACTTTAGGGGTATCAGAGTTCTGCAAGAGAACCTCCTGTTGAATAGCGTGTAACAGG
>CAVKNR010000011.1:0-18223 GCA_963657575.1 Sodaliphilus sp. | reverse complement strand
AGAAGCTCGATATGATCGATGCGACCGGCGACGTGCGCCGCACCTTTAACGACTACCGCGACGAGGACGGCATGTCGTTCGTCAAGCTCAAGGTAGGCGCTGGACATCCGTTTGCCGGACGCTCGCTCGCGGACATTGGCAGCGCCACAGATATGCTCGTGGTCCTGGTGCTGCGCGACGGGGCGCACCCGGTACTGCCCAACGGTGATACCGTCATCGAGGAAGGCGATCTGCTGGTGATGGCCGCCCCAACGTTTGAAGAGCGTGCCGAGGTTACGCTGCGCGAAGTCACCGTGACACCCCACGGTCGCCTGGCCGGCCAGCGCCTGCGCGATGTGCCGCAAGGCAAGCATCCGTTTATTGTGGTGATGCTCAAGCGCGACGGCCAAACGATCATTCCCGATGGCAACACCCTAATATACGCCGGCGACGAAGCCGTCATCGCCACACTAGCATCGTAGCCATCCCCACCCATAAGTTGCGGTGAAATAGGGATTGAATAGGCTTCTGAACAGCCATTTCAGTCCCTATTTCACCGCAACTTATGGGTGGGGATGGGTTGAAAAACATTTGAATTGACACCGAAATGAAAAAGCCGGGGAAAACGTCCCCGGCACTTGGAAGCCCTCTCTTTTGAGATGACCGATTTCTTTATATCACGAACGCTAGTTAGATGCCATTCATTGAGGGCTTTATCAGGCGCGCCATCCCATCCCATCCACATGGCGCCATTTGAAAGCCGTCCGATCTCATGCTATAAAGAAATCGGTACCCTCGAATAAAGGGACCTCCAAGAGCCGGGGGATGTCCCCCGGCATTTTTTATGCGAGTCAAGACTAAATACTTCTCGGGAAAACGCCTGCCCATTACGTCAGCAATTTACGAGCCGCTCTACCCACCTCTGGACGGCTAAGGACTTTTCTCAGGTAGTTTGACGAACATATGTTTGCTTATTATAATATTACTTGAAAGCACCCCTTATCTCATGGTATAAAGAATACGGTTCCCTCCAAAAGAGGGGCCTCCAAGAGCCGGGGTCTTACCCCCGGCATTTTTTTTGCAAAAATGGAGGCCCATCATGAGCGAACTCTCCGTCTTTGTTGACGAATCTGGCGACCTCGGAGGCGTCTCCAACTACTACCTCGTCACCCTCGTTTTTCACGATCAAAACGATGCAATCGTTGAACGCATTGACCGCTACGAGCGCGCCCTGTCGCAGTCCTCGCTTCCCAATACGCCTTTTCATGCAGGACCCCTACTGAATGGAAACGGCGACTACAAAGATCTTCCCAAGGAGCAGCGAAGGCACATGTTGAGCGCATTTCGCGCGTTCATTCAGCATCTCCCCATACGCTATCTCTGTCTGCAATACCGAATGAGCGAATTCGCCGGCAATCAAAACGGTCTCGCGGAGAGAATGAGGCGAGACCTCACAGTTGAACTTTTCGACCATCTGAAATTCTTCCAGCGATACGACACCGTTAAGATTTACTACGACAACGGCCAACCGATTGTAACGGAGGTCATTCATTCTGCGCTTGAGTACGTTCTAGCAAGGGATGTCATCGTATACCGAGAAGCCACACCACGAGCCTACCGGCTATTCCAAGTTGCTGACTACATCTGTACGATCGAGCTAACGGCTATCAAGTTTGACAGCAAGGAAGATACAAAGACTGATCGGCTATTTTTTGGAACCCGAAGGACGTTCAAAAAGGGATTTCTCTTATATCTCAGAAAGAAAAGGATGAACTGACCCGGGGTCACCAGTCGTCAGACGCTCCGCAGTCGTCATCGACGGCAAAGTCTCGGAGGTCGAGGCCTTCGCGTTCGGCTCGATCTAGGAGTTCTTGGGGCGACTCATCCTCGATATCCATCACGTCGAGCATGGCGGCCAGAAAGCCCACGCCCGCCGCAGACCCCGCGCGGTCGAGCAGGCTCTCGCGCAGCTGATCTACGTCAACTTCGATCTTCATGATGAAACCTCCTACCAGGCCAGGACCCCTACTCAGCAGCGCCAAGCTCATCCACGGCAGCAACAAAAGCCGCAACCTGCTTGTCGTCCATCTGTGCAGCCAAACGTCCCACGGGCTCATCGTAGGCGAACTGCACCTTATCGATAAAGCAATCCCAAGCACGCTCATCCACACGCACGGCGGCCTCGCAATACTGGCTGAGCTTTTTAAGTCCATACCAAAACGCATTCACATGGCGCGCAGGATCCTCATCCAGCACACCATCGTAGCGACGCCCGTTAAACTCGCGCATGCGCGCCACGGCAACCTTGAGCGAATCGCCGCCCTCGGCAGAAGCCCCATCCACCAGCTCGGGAATCGCAACCTCATGCCGAACACTATGCCTGGTTGCACCATCGTACTCGCCCACCAGCACGTCCTCATCAAGCCGAGAATCGTAGTCCAAATAGCTCGTACCACAACAAATGCCGTGCGGCGAGCCCGTGCCAAACGCGCAGAACAACCCGCCGTCGGCAATAACACGACGGTAGGTCTCAAACGACTTCTTAACCTGAGCGAGCAACTCGGAAAGCTCCCCGGCATCGCACGCCGTCTCGCACGCAGCGCACGCAGACTCGGGCAACGATACCGGCTCCACCGTGCTCCCCGCAACGCGGGTGGCGCGCTCGGCCCGATACGCCTGCGCCGCCAAGCGCGCTCGCTGCGCAGCGCCGCGCACGTTGGTAAGTTCACGCTCCAACGCCACGTCACCAGCAACATCGCCAGCCAAATCGCCCGTAAACCCGTCAGCGCCCAGCGACCCCGTCGCACTCAGCTCGGACTCAAACGTCGCTGTGATCATACCCGCAAGGTCCGTCGCGTCGGCGGCACAACGCAACTGCTCCAACTGCGTACATAGCAGATCGGCATCCAGGGGCACGGCATCCACAACGCGCACGTCACTCAGGCGTGCCACGTCCTGCAGCACCATAGCCCCCGCAGCATCGTACGCCGCGCGCACCTTTTCCGCCGTATTCGCACGCAGCTTTACCTCGATAAACGCAAGCGTCTGCTCCAAACGGGCCAGCAACTCGGCCTTGTCCTCCATGCGCAAAAAGGCAGCATAGCGGCGCTCCATCCGCAGCGGACCAACAATGCCCGCCCGCTTGCGAGCGCGTGCAAGCGCGGCGCCCTCAACACGGCGAACATACCCGTCAACAGCCCGCACGGCAGACTCGCGCGCAGCGTGCTCGGAAGCCTCGACGCCCCTAAGCACGCCCAGCAGCTCGCGGGAGCGCGCCCTGCGCACCAGCTCACCGCGATCGTACTGCTCAAGCGCCGTCTGACGCTTGGCTACCGACTCAAAGCCAAACAGCTCGTCGAGCAACTCGCCAACAGAACGCTCGCTCGCCATGGCAAGGCCTCCCTACTCGAACACGCCAACACGCCCGCGGGCCCACGCGCACGCAAGCCCGCACGCCCGCACTCCTACAGATCCAGCGCCTTCTTCGCGGCATCAACCGGGTCACCATCCATGTAGAACACCGGACTCAGTCCCGAAATAATCTCGGACGAAACACTCTGCAAGCCCGCGATGGCGCTCAGCGGCAAAATCACGCGCTTGGCGCCGGCGTTTTTGGCCACACGCATAATGTCCTCGAGCCCTCGGATCTCGTCCATAGAACCCGACATGCGCAAGATTCCCGGAATCGCCAGCGCGGGCATCACCGGGCGGTTGCACGCCGCAGAGCAAAGGCCCACAAACTCGGCGAGCGAAACTTCCTCGGACAGGCCCTTGCTCTGCAGGTCGTTGTAGAACAGCAGATAATCCTTGGAGCCAATGTGCATGCCCGGCGCCACGCGGTTCGCCAGGTTCACAAAGTTGTCGAACGCGGCTTCCAGCGTATCGCGCACCGGCTTGTTAAAGGCCACGCCCTCGTGCTTAAACTTGCACTCGCCGGCAACGGCCTTATTCTCCAGCTTGTACACGGCAACCTCGCCGCCCTGCGACCTGCCCACGCCAAACACGTGGCCGGACAGCAGCGGCCCGTCGGGAATCAGCGTGTCCTCGCTCTGCTCGGGCACGCGCACCACATGCACATCCTGCGGGTTGTCGGCATCCATATAGCCCAGGTTAACGTCGATAAACTCGACGCCCGCCATAATCTTGAGCTGCTCCTTTACGCGGCGACGGCCCTCGATGGCGTAATCCAACAGCCAGCGCACGTCGTCCTTGTCCATGGCTTCGTCGGGGAACAGGAGCTTGGCCAGGCCGCTAAAGGTCTTGCGCACGGCGATCTCGTCGCGCTTGTTAAAGTCGCTGTTAAAGCGGAAGTAACGGTCGATATGGTGCGTAAAGTCCTTGCGGCGCATCTCCTTGCAAAACTCCGACAGGCAGTCGGTGATCAGGCCATAATGCCCGGTCAGCAGGCTCGACCGCATCTTGGGAATCTCCCAGCCCGGCAGGTAATAGTGGATACGGTCGAAGAAGGCCGAATCGTTGTTGAACTCCGGCGGGAACGGGTCAAACAGGTGCGTGGTCTTAAGGACGTTTTGCACGGTGTCGTTGATGTTGCCCTCAAAGACCATGGAGGCATCGGCGTTAATCTGGTCGCGGCCACGCGCGTAGCTGCAGCTGGCCATGTAGTCCTTCATGATCTGCACGGCGTTGGTGTCCTTAAAGCGCATGCCGGCGACCTCGTCGAACGTCACGCAATCCCAATGGCCCACCAAGCCCACGCGATCGGCGCGCATGGAGTTCATGCGGCCGAACAGGTTGGCCGTGGTGGTCTGGCCGCCCGAAAGCAAGATGGCGTAAGGCGAGACCTCTTTGTAGATATGGCTCTTGCCGGTGCCGCGGGGACCAAGCTCGCACAGATTGTAGTTGCGCTCGATCAGCGGCACCATGCGCTCGATAAAGTGCAGGCGCTCCTTCTCCGAAAGCTCGCTGGGCTCATAGCCGGCAGAGCGCAGCAGCATGTTGAGCCACTCGTCGCGCGAGAAATACTGACGCTCCTCGGTCATGGCGTCCAGGTCCAGGTTGGGCATCTGGATGGGCGTGAGCGACGCCACGCTAAACGGAGAGTCCTCGGGCCCGCGCTTTTTGCGCTTGGCCTTGGAGCGGCGAGGCGCATCGTCGCCAAAGACTTCCATGCCAAACTCGTCTTCCTCTTCCATGGGACGACGATACTCGATGCTCATAATGCACCAAATACCACCCTGGAGAATCTTGGAATAGTCGCGCACGTACTCGGCAGGCATCACAAACGGCTCAATGGTCAGGTTGGCAAACGACGCCACGTAGATGTCTTTGTACTCGTCGAGCTTGGCCGTCACCTTATCGATGATGGTAAAGCGACCCAGCTCGCGAATCTTGGACTTAATGCGCTCGGACTCGTCGGGACGCACGTAGTTATCGGTGAGGATCTTGCGGATGCGCCCCAGGCCCTCCGCCACGGCATCCTCGTCGTCGGTTGAGCAGTACATACCCAGCAGGTACTCCAGCACAAAGGTGGGCACGTTGGCGCCGCGCTTCATAAGGGCCGTCAGGTCCTTGCGCACGATCTTGCCAGCAAAGTGCTCAAGCAGCTTGCCGTCCAACCCATCCATGTCGTAGCCGTCGTCCTCAGGAGCCTCGGCCACAGCCTGATCATAACCGTCGGTCGAGAATTCGTCCTCGGCGTTCACCGCAGCCTCAACGGGCGCGGCAGCAACCGGCTCCGGGGCAGGCGCAACAGCCTCAGTCGCCGGGGCCTCCGCAGCAGCCGCGGCCTCCGCAGGCACCACACCCTCCACCGGCACATCCACATCAATCGAGGGAACTTCCCACAGATCGTCGTCATGGTTATCAAACATAGGGCACACTCCTAAAAACCAAAGTCAGCAACAGGGGCAAACGAAACAGCGATGGTGTACGTCTCGCGCCAAACGATCTTGCCCGTCTCGCGCTCGCGGCAGACCAGATAGTACGGACCCTTTGCCGAGAATCCATCCGCCGCACGCAGCGCAAACTTGGCATGCACTACGCGCTCTTGCGAATTAACGGAAGTCTTGTTGGCATGCGCCTTGACCGTATCGCTCACCTCGTTGCCGCTTGCGTCGGTAAACACCAGCTCATACTCGCACGGCAAGACCTTGCCTTGGGCGGGTTCTTCCTGGATCAAGTTGACCGAGAAGAGCGAGTTGGTCACTCGGCGTCCCTCGCTTAGCACGCGCAGCGTCGCCACGCGCGTATCGACAAAGTCCTTGGAACCCGAGCGCGCACGCCAAAATCCGATAACGGGCACGCAAAGCTCCTGCAGGCTCATGCCGCCGTGGACGTAGTTGTTAGTGCCGCCGGGACGCTTGAAGTGCACGTTCTCGCGCGGGGCAAATCCCTCAAAACCGGCACCTAAACGTCCCATGCCAACATTAACAAACACCTCGCATGCCTCTTCCGAAAGCTTGGCCACGGCCTCGTTGGGCACCACCAGATGACGCTTGCCGTGCATGACAGGAGCGTCAAGGAAGGGTAGGTCTGGCTTGCCGAGCATCTGGCACTCGTTGAGCTCACGACGCGTGTAGATGAAGCCGTGATCCGCCGTTATAACAACACGCGCGCCCGGGGCGTCGGTGCACACGCGGCGCGCCAACGCGGCAAGTTCCTCCACGGTGTCCGCGCAGGCATCGAAAACGTCATCCTGCGTAGCTGCCTTCTCGCCCGTGGCGTCGATCTTGTTGTGGTAGAGATAAACGAGCCTGGAGTCTTTGAGCAGCGCTTTGCGCTCGGTTCCCGCCATGTTGAGGTATGCGCTCGAGCGCAAAGCGCGGGCCGTGGGCTCAACGTGGGTAAGTACGGCCTCGCGCTGCGGAGTCGTCGCAGTGGGCATGCCGTCAGCCAACACAAACGCGCCATCCTCTGCAAGCTCAAGCACCTGGTGCGGCAGCAGCGCAGGCATGCCCACCTCGGTAATGGAGGGAAAGACCGCCTGCATGCTAGAAACCTTGACGTTGCCGCCTCGTTCGCGCTCGAGCAGCGCCGCAACGTCGCGGGCAACCTCATAGCGCAGCGCATCGCTCACGATAACGACCGTTGTTTTGGCAGAACCCACAAAGGCGGGCAGCACATGCCAGTAAAACTCATCCTGCCGTGCGGGACCATCGATGTAGCCGCAATCGGCCCACTCCCCTTGCGCAGCAGCCGCCCAGCAGGCATTGGCATCCGCCAAGAACCAGTTGCTGTAGAGATTCTCCGCCCAGTCCGCCACGGCGCGGGCAGGTTCCTCGAGCGCATCGCACTCGACGGAGAGTGCCCGCAGATACGCGGTGCACATATGGCGATAGGCAGCGTCCATGGCATACCAATCGGACGAATAGGCATCCCACACCTGCTGGGACTGCGCCAGATGGAACCCGCCCGCGTGCGTCTGCCTAAACGCGCACATATCAGCCACAGCGACAAGCAGGTCAAAGTAGCTCTCGACACGACGGTACCAGCTTAGGTCGCAGCGACGCGCCACAAAGGCACGCGCATCCTCAACACGGTCTGCACCTTGCGCAAACGAGCAGAACAGCTGCGAGAGCACAGCCTCATTGACGCACGGAAACACATCAAGCGAGGTCAGCACATCGATCGGCAAGGTCTCGAACCGTGCAAAGAGTCCGCGGGCGTCCTCAACCAAACGGCAAATCTCAAATAGGTCCTCGCTCGATGCCTGGGTATCGGCGGTCTGGTCCCACGTACGCACCGCCTCAAGGCAATAGGGCCCGTAGGCGGGAGCCACATGGCTCTCAAGCCCCTTGAGCGCTCCCTCGGGAAGCGCGGTGGATGCCGCCGTAAGGAGCACATGGGATGCAAGCATAAGCAATGAGTCACGCTCGTAAAGCGGCCCATCAAACCCATAGCAACGCACGATGAAGGCAGAGAGTACATCATGCACGCAGTACTTGTCCACCAACTCGGCCAGCGCCTCGGGACCCTCGTGCAGCAGCATGGTCATACAGCCACGCAGCACAAACGCGGGGCGCGCGTCACCAAGCTCTTTACCGCCAAAAATCACCGTAAGGATGCCGAGTTCGATATCGGATGCGCTCGAGGCATGCGGAACACACGCGGCAAACTTAGCGCAGCGGGTCTTGGCATCAAAGAACGTCTTGTGCTCGCGCAGGCTCTCGCGCACGGCGTCGATATTCTCGATGCCTAGCTGATCGGCCAAAAGCGAAAGATAGTCAGCCTGGAACTGATCGGCATACAGCTCAACATCGGCAAGCCAATCACCCTCAAGCCTGCCGCGCGGGCAACGGCGATACAGCAAGATATCGCTCACAAGGTCATCGCGGTTGACGAGCTTCTTGACGGCAAACATGCGGCCCTCGCAGGCTTCAACAAACCGCACTGGGCGCTCAAAGTCACCGTGAGCGGGCATAACGCTGTCATCAGTCCCCGCACCGTCGAAGCCCTCGGCGGCCAAACGTTCAAACTCAGGAGCAAACTCGCCGTCCGCATCGTGCCAAACCACCACACGGCGGGGCATGCATGCGAGCAACGGTTGCAAAAACCGCAACTTGAGCTGTTCTTCTACATCGATCTTGGGCATGAATATCCTTACCGTATCTGCAGTTACTTAATCTTTGCTAGCACATCCTGAAACTTGGCGTAGTTGACCTTGACGCCGTCATCCAGGTCGATCTTAATCATCTGGTCTGCCAAGTGGTGCAGCTTCTCCTCGTAGCCAATGGTCTCTTTGAGCTGGTCGTTGAGCTTTTTGACGCGCTTGTCCAAGCGCACGCGCTCGCCGCGCTCGGCACCAGCAAGGGCATCGTTGGCATAGCCGATCTGGGCACGGTAGCGCTCCCGCTGCTCATGCACATAGTCGGTGCGGATGCGAGCCAATAGGTCAGGCTGGTAGCGATGCATGTAAACAAGACACTTGAAACCGTTCTTCTTACCGCTGTCGAACAGCCAGTAGATGGGGCGCTTCTTATACGTCTGGCAGTGGTCCTTAAAGAAGTCCTTCAAAAAGTAGCCGCGAATCACCTCGCGCGAGGCTCCCCTGCCGCCAAGGGCCTCGGCAATAAACGCGAGGTTCTGCTCGAGGGTCTCCTCGCCATACACCGTGCGCACAAAGTCGATAAAGTAGCGCACGATGTCGTCGTCAAAGTACTCGTCGTCGGTGATGGGCAGCACGTTATCGGCATCGGGCATAAAGGTCACATGCGCGGGGTCGGGCATCTTGGCCAGATAGTCGGTAACAGTGGCGCCTTGGTCTGCCAGCACCAGGCCATCGACATCGAGCGAATAGCGGCCAAACATGCAGCCCACGGCATAGCTTATGAGCGAGGTAATCTCGTCGCGCTTGGTGCGCACGTACTTGTTGCCCTTGTAGCTCTCCGGAATCTCTTCTGCCGTATCGAAGATGCGCGCCACCGAGACGTACTTGTCCTCGACCTCGATGGGCACCTCGCCCTCCATGTTGTAGATCTTGGCAAAGATCCGGTTGAGCTCCTCCTCGTTGGCGCGAAGCTGCTCAAAGCGAGCGTTGACCTCGGCCTTGCGAGCCTCGTATTTTTCTTGAAGTAAAGTGGCCATATTTGACCGCCCTCTCATTTAAAAACGCCGACTAATTTCATTTAAAAGGTCACTTTCGAGAGACAGCGAGTCTCTTTGCAATAAAAAACGTTAGAAGCTCATTCGACACGCCGTTCTTTGCAATCAAAGATGAAGCATCTCTTACTCACGGATTTGCGTCACCAGTAAGTTCCCATTTTCGATTAGAACGTGAATAAGCAATAAGCCCTTGGGCCTTCAGCTCGCCAAGCAATTTATCTAAATTACGCTTAGATAGCTCACAGTCCTTCCCAAGATCATCTTTATTTGAGTAGGACCCACTCGAGATTCGAGACAAAACCAATTGACGCTTGTTTTCCCACTCCCGTTCTGAGGTCTCTTTCTTGCGGGCAATTTCTTCCGCCTCATATATAGCCTCGGACTTAACCACAGCAATCCAATCAATGAGAGTGCTGCATTTAAGAAATAAACGAGAACTCACCTCAAATGAATCCGCTCCAATGAGATCTTTTCCTGGCATACCGTTTTCAAAAGCAATGAAATCCACACCGTTCTTTTCGACCAATTGAAAGCGACAATGTGCCAACGAATTTCTAATAATCCGAAATAAATCAAGCACAAAATTGCTGTTGATGAGCGCCACAACGCGATTTGAGGTACAAGTTGAAGCAAAATTGCCAGGCATATCAGCATCAACAAACCTATTTTTCATCTCTTCTTTTCGTGTGGCCGTAAATAGCGTCGACCCATCGCAGAGATTGGCCACTTCCAATAATCTTCGGTGAAGGTACCCGGATTTAGGAGGAACACTATCGGCCCATCCATAATCGAGAAGCGATATCCCTCTGCTACTCACACCTTTACAAGGAGATTCAACCAGAAAAAACTGAATAATAGAACCCATGACATCGTTATGGTCATTAACCTTAACAGCCTTTATCCAGCTTGGCTTAGGTTCGACATATTCAATTTTTGTCTTATCGACAGGCTTGCGCCTCTTCTTTTCAGCCATGGCGATCACCTAGACAAGAGGATTACGTTTAAAATCCCAAGAGGTTTCAAACGAATCGTAGTCCGCCTTTGAAATTGAGCGAGATTCTTCAACGAGTGAACAGACAGTCGGCTCGGCAGCCTCATCTTGGATGATTGGCAACTGACCGATTTGGCCTACCTAAAAGTTTAGAGTCGGCGACATAAACGCCAAATCAATTTCGGCAATGGAACAGTTGCAGAAAGCCTGGATGTATCGGAGCTCGTTCGGCTCCGCAAAAAGACATGCTCCAGCTACCTCAAAAAGCATCCCTCGAGGCGCAAACCTAAAGGAGGCGAGGCTGGAAGAAATTTTAGACCAGGAAACTGCGGGCTTGAAATAGTCGTTCTGGTTCTTGATCACAAAATCAGGTGTAAAGAGATAAGTATACTTGGACAGAATTGCTTCCTTCATCTCCCGACCGTCATCAAACCAGTTAACCACCTCGTCGTAGTCACCCCACCACTTTCGATAGGAGCCGCCCCGAATAATCGGGAACCAACGGGAGCCACTCTGCTTTGCCTCAGGCCTGCCGCTACAATCTCGCGATGTGTTGGAAGGCGCTACTTCCCACCATTTCCTCAAAAAGCGGCCATTATCGCTCGTCGCCAAGCCCTGTCGCGGAGTAGCAACAGCATCGAGCCTCCTTCCTTTTGTGAACGATTCAACAAGGGCATCACTGGCCCAGTAGGCTATGGGGGTGCCGGGGATCTGCCTGAAGGTCTCGGCGTTGCGGCGGTAGAACCAGCCGCAGTCGGGGTTTTGGATTGCCTCGAGGGCCTTGGGAGCCTGGACAGCGGCGCCAACGAAGTCAGAAAGGCGCACGTAGCCTCCCTTGTAGCCTTTGATGAGTGAGTTGTGAAACGTGTAGGTGCAGATGGGCACAGTCGCGCCAGCGAAGCCCGAGTACTCAAGTTGAATGAGGGAGGTAAGCGTTCTGTTGTCGATAATCTCGTTGCGGAGCTTCTCATAGCTTCCGATGAACATCCAGACGAAAGGCGACATGACTCCGCACTCGCCGTGGTCCTTGGCGAGACTGAACATGCGAACGACAAAGCTGGAGAAGAGGTCGCTCTTCACGTCGGGGTAGTTCTTCTTGACCCACTTGCTCATGAAGGGGTTAAAGCTGCTGCTGCCCATATACGGAGGATTCGCAACGGTGCAGGTAAAACGACGGGACAGCTTCTCGCAGATGGCGGCAGCGCTTTCGAGCTTAGTTTTGGCCGTAGCGGCAAAAAGGTCATCGGAACAACTCGCGGCGGCAGCCTTGAGCTTGTCGATCTCGTCCTCTGAGGGATTGAGCAGCGAACCGATCTCGCCCAAATGACTCAGCTCCTCGGCGAGCTTCTTGTTACCCGGCAGCTCGTCCTCCCCTAGCGGGATGCTCGAGAGCACGGTAACGTCGGCGCGAACGCCACGCCTAAAGAAGCGACGGTCGTGCTCGCGGGCGCACATGGCAAGCGCCAGCTCCGCGATCTGTGCCGCGCGGGAATCGATTTCCATACCTGCAAGGTTTTTAGTAAGAATGAGCTCGGGAATCTCGCGCTCACGATAGCCGCGCTCCTCGTACATATGGAAGAGCAGCTCAAACGCATAGACCAAGATATGGCCCGAGCCGCATGCGGGGTCGCAGAGGGTTATCTCCTCGGGACTCGAAATGCGGATGAAGTCCTCGTGCTCAGCATCGGGCTCGATGTAATACTCCATGCGCTCGCGTAGCGAACTCCCCGGATTGTTGAGCATCCACAGACGGCCGAGCGAGTTCTCGACCATATAGCGCACGATCCACTCGGGGGTGAAGAGCTGCGTGGCGGGCGCGATGTCCGCCGCCGCTGCCTTGCGCTTGGACTTGAAGAACTCGTCTTTAACGTCGGCATTGTAGTACTGATACATCCAGCCCAGAACGGTCACGCCCTCGCGCCAGTCCTCGTCAGCGAGGATGGCATTGAGTTTGCCCACCACACTGTCAGCCATCATGAGGCCCTGGGGCAACAGCAGCTCCATGGCTCCGCCCACGCGTTCAAAGACGCCCGCCAGGCAATCGGCAAGCTCCTCGCACTGAGCAACAAACAGGTAGCGCCACAACGGTTCATCCAAGCCCGCCATCTTGAGCTCGGCTATGCGATCGGTATCGGCCGTCGTTATTTCCACGTCCAGTGCGTTCTCCACGGCCTCGCTGCCATGGCTGCCGTCCGCACGACTTAGCATGCGCATACGGCTGGGAAGCCATCCGCGTGCATCCATGAAGCGAATGGCCACGATGCGGTTGAACCAGGTGTAGGCCGCACGGTCGCGCAGCGCTTCGTGACCCACCTCCGCCTGCATGCGCAGCAGTTCGTCGCGTTGATCAATCTCAGCCGGACTTAGGGGCAGGCCGTTGACGGTCTCGGACCCAACGGGCGCGGGTGCAGGTTCGGTGATGCCGTAGCGCACCATCTGTGCCTCCACGCCTTTGATGAGCTCTGTACGGGCCCAGGTGCAGAAGCTCTTAAGAGCAGAATCGTTCATGGTTGATGAGCCTTTCTAAACGCCATAAGCCACCGGTGCGCGCTTTGGTACCGGTGGCTCCGCGGGTTAGTTGATACGGATCTCGTCGTTTGCAGCGAGCTCCTGCATAAGGCGAGAGCGCAGGTCGTCCACGTAGCGCTCCACGTCCTCTGCGGACAAGAGACGACTCGGCTTGGCCAGATCGGCGCGGCGCACGGTCTTGATCTTGCGCTGGGGCTTGGACGCGGGCACGGGCGCAGACGATGCGGCACCCTTGTTGGAGATCTTCTTGACCACCTCACCCGTACTCGTGACCTCGATGCTGCGGCGCTCGTTGTCCATACGCATGCGGGCCTCATCCACGGCGTCGTACATCTCGTTGGCTGCCGCGCTGAGCCAGTCGCCCCAGTTAGTCGCAGCAACGCTCAGCTCGTTGAGGCTTTGAGCACTGTGGGCACGGTTTTTGAACGACTCGTATTTGGCGCCGGCATCCGCTATGGCATCCTTGGCTTGATTGACAAAGCCCTTTTGACTCTCAGCCTGCGCCTGCAGGTCTTGCAGATCATTCTCGATGCGGCACAAAAACTCATTGCGACGGATACCCAGCAGCTTTTTCATGTCGTCCTCGACGGGATTCATAAGCGGCTGCAGATCTTTAATGCGGCCGTAGGGCTTGGGATCTTTGAGGATCTCGCGAACCTTTGCCACGTTCTCAACCGCGCTAGGAATGTCATCGGAGGCATACTCGATCCCCTCGGTGCGGCTCAAGAAATCCTTGGCGTGGTCAAACGCTGTTCGTTGGTTGGACTCGAAGAACTCAACCACCTTGTCAAAATCTTCCTTGGCATTGAGCAAGCGGTCCTCATGCTTGGTAAACGTAGTCAAAAACGCCTCGGACTCACTCTGATCCTTAAGGACGTCGGCGACCTCCGAGCGCATCTTCTCGCACTCGTTCTCGCCGGGATACGGGTAGGCCGGCTTGATGCCCGTGTAGTAGTCGCGTGCTATGGCGAGACACGCCTCGCGCAAGTCCTCAAGGCGCTCCTTGAGCTCGGCCACGAGCTTATCCTCGTTGGAGGGCACGGTCTTGAGATCAAACAGGTCACGCATGAGCTCGCCCGTGGCGCGCAGTAACCGGTCGCTTATGCGCATGCGCAAGCGCACCTGGGCCTTATCGGCATCCTTGCGAAGGAGTGCCACCATGCGGCTGTCGTTAGCTTGAACCGTCTGACCGCCAAACAGCACCTGTGCGCGCTGCTCCACCACAAGCTGCGCCACCACATTTGCGATGTCGACCTCGCGCCAGCCAAAGGGCCTTTGCTGGTACTGGCGCTGGATATCGCCCATAGCGGTATCCAGGTGGCGCTGGTGCTGAACTTTGAGGTAGTCCTCGACCTCTTTGAGCGCACGCGTGTTACCCGCGCCCATGCCAGCGAGCCCCGCTTGAACGTTGCCCGCCAGAGTGGAGCGGATATCGGAATCGCTCGTGACCGGCGCGCCGATATAGTCGGCCTTTTCAAAGACCACATCGCACAGCTGCGCCAGCACTTGCTCAAAGACCTGGGCGGGTTTGGCCGCGCGGACCTCAACCATGCGGCCGTTGACCGCGCAACGTGCATGGAGCACGGCCTCGCTCAAAAGGGTATCGGCCTCCTTCTCGTTATAGGCCGCCTCGCGCATCTTGGACTCGACGATCTGGCGCGTACTCGGCTGAAGCTCCTGGAGATTTCGCGTCTTGGCGTACTTACGGATCTTGGCAGCGTTGACGAGCGTCTCCCAATAATCCGCCTCGTCACTCAAGACCACGATGGCTTTGCCCGAAGAAGCCAAGGCCAGCTCGGTATCGTCCGCACGGCCCAGGTCGCTCGCCATAGTCGCCACGTAAAGCTCCATGCCGCCCATGCTGGTACCGTGGATTGAGCCGTCCACATAGCGGTCAAACGGAAAGTCGTTGGCCCCGCGGTTGAGTTTGCGCGCGGTATAGATGCTGTCGAACAGACGCTTTTTGATAGACTCGATCACCTGCGCGTTATCGATCGAGGTGCGTGCGATCTCCTGCGCTATCTCCTGCTCCTCGTCGGTGAGGAAGCTATAGGTATCGCCCTGGCGCGCCACGTAGTTCTCGCGCTCCAGACGGGCAAGGGACTCCTTGACGCGGTCCTTGAGGGCGCGCTTGTCCACGTCGATGCCGTCTATCATGAAGATGGAGATGTTCTCGACCGTGGCCTTGACGTAGCCGATGTAACGAATCAGGTACAGAAGCTTGAGCACCTGAACGTCGTAGGGTTCAAGGCCCTTTGCGTCCTCGGCCGCGCGGACCGCGCGATCGACCACCTGGATGATGCCGTGCTCAAGGTCTTTGGAGATAGTGTTGAAGAAGCGCCAGAACGGCACGAGTGCACCGGTCTGGTCATGCTGGATGGCCTGAGTGCTCTCCTGGAACGCGCTCAGCATGGAGCGCTCGCCTGTGGACATGTGTTTGGCCTTGACACCGTGTTTGCGCACCTCGGTCATCACGTCGGGCAGGAGCTTAAACTGATAGCCCACAAACGGGTAGCTGGCCACAAAATCCTTGGAGTTGGCGTAGCCGGCAAGGTCGGAGCGCGAGCCACCCTCAAAGGTAAAGTTGTTTTTGAGCACGGCGGTGTCTTGCTCGTAGACCCGTGCAAGCATATCGGCCGCCGGCGCGGTCTTCTCGAGCACACGGCGCTGGATGACCTCGTCCACGCTGGAGCTGGAGAGCGAAAGGCGGGTATTGAAACGGCCCTGGATCTTTGAAAAGTCGTTGCCCACGGGCAGGCTCAGGTTGTCGATGGCCTCCTGGCTCGTGACCATCACCCACACGCGGCCACCGCAGGCGGCACCCAGCTCCTCGACGATGGTCTGAAGGCTCAGCATAAGGCTTGGGTCCTTGTCGTTTGTAATAAACTGACCCACCTCGTCGACCATAAAGAGCAAACGGAAGTTGCCGCCGCGGGCCGCTGCCTGAGCGTCTACGTAGTCCTTGACCTTTTTGGCAAAGACATCAGGGGCCAAAACCTCGTCCTCAGAACCCTCGAGCCAGTTCCATGCGGCCTTTTCGCTCATGCCGAGCACGCTCTGCAGCACCTCGACGACGTCGTCCTCAAAGTAGCTGTAGGTATCGCGGGTCTGGAGCCAAGACTCGCCGTTCACGCGCTCAAAGGCCTCGCGGAACTCCTGGGTCTTGCCCAGGGAATCGATGTAGTCCTCGAGCTTTGCAAGCTTGAGGTCCTCGCCGTAGAAGCCGCGCGCCTCGTAGAACATGCGCTCAAAGCCGCGAAGCAGCGCCGTGGGAGCCGTATCACCCTGCTTCCACTGGCCCGCCTTGCTATCGATGTTAAAGAGGATGGCCTGCGTGGGCACCGAGCACGCGCGCTCCATGGCAGCCGCGACCATGGGGTCGACGATTTTGCCGTCAAAGTAGCGAATGGCGCTCATGCCACCGATCTGGCGATTCTCGAGCAGGTAGCTCAGCATCTTGAGGAAGTGCGATTTACCGGAACCGAAGAAGCCACTGATCCACACGCCGATCTTGTCGGTGGGCACATCGATGGCATCGCCGTATGCCTTGAAGAACGTGGCAAGGTGCCCTTGCAGCTCGCGCGTCACCACGTACTCGTCAAGCTCCTGGCGGATGGACCCATCTTTTGAATCCTGGACCTTGACCACGCCGTTGATGGAGCGGTTGATGTCTTTTGCAAAGAGGTCGCGAATGATCGTGTTGTCCATGGGTGCTCCTTTGGGTTTGGGAACGTATGGCAAAGGGTTGTTGCCGGCGGCAGTGCCTTGTCTGCGGGGAGCCGTGCTTACGAGATATCGATGGCGCGGTAGTAGTTGTCGGCCGGCAGACGGTTAAAGAGCTGGAAAGAAGAGCCGTTGAAACTGCCCGGATAGGCGGCGACCACAGGCACCTCATCAAAATCCGCAAGCATGCAGTGGAGAAGCGTGTGTATGCGAAAGAACGGGAAAACCTCGCCCGCGCCGGTGAGAAGGATGACGTCTCCGGGCATGTGCGGCTCGGTCTGCTCAAGGATGTACGCG
Organism: Sodaliphilus sp.; assembly: GCA_963657575.1. Classification (GTDB taxonomy): domain Bacteria; phylum Actinomycetota; class Coriobacteriia; order Coriobacteriales; family Coriobacteriaceae; genus Collinsella. Next base: position 1,143 of record CAVKNR010000011.1, on the reverse strand, counting down.
GCGACTTTCTCGGGCGAGGCGAACTTGGCCACGTCCTCGAGCACGCGCTGGGTACCGCGGCGCTCCTCTTGGTGCGGGATAGCCTTGAGGACACGGCGCTTTTCGAGAATTGCCAGCACGGCGTCGTAAAGGTTCACGACCTTGAGCGCGCACGGAAGCTTGTCGGCCTCGGCATCGCGTGAAAGGGTGCCAAATAATGCACGCGCCTCAAACTCCAGCGCGGGGTCATAGCAAAAGGTGTGAAAGCCGATCTCATTGCCTATGCCCTTGTTGGCCAAAAAGTCCTCGCTGCACAGGCACTCGCGCAGAAGCTGCGCACGGCGCTCAAATTCCTGACAGGCACGCTCGGAGCGGGCATGCGCCGCAACGACGCTCTTGCGGGAATGGATGCCAATATTGGTGGCGAGATCGGTCGCCGGGGTGACAACAGGGTCGACGGCGCTTTTGACGGGAGCCACGCTACATCACCGCCCTGCCGGTAAGGGCCGCGATAAGCGACTGCTCGCCCAGCTGAACCAAGGCTCGCTCGACATCGGAATCGAGGAAGAGTGGTGACAGGCGCTCGGACTCCGGGCCCTGGCCCTCGCCGATAAGGCCGGCATGGCGGAGCGTCTGGCGGAGCGAGCCCTTAATGCGCTTGACCGTGGCCTCAGTCCAGCGGGCCGCGTCCGGATACTCCGTGGTAAAGCGTGTCATAAAGGCGTTGAGGTCAACCGCCGTAAAGGCATAATCGAAGTTTTGTAGGCGCTCCCCTACCTCGACGAGCACGAGCTCGCGCACGATATCGTAGCGGCAGATCATGCTGTAGAAGATGGCCTGGTCCGCCTGCGTGGGAGTGCCGGATGCCATGAGCCTGGTTAGGGATGACGCAGCCTCGACGGCGGTTTTGGGGTCGATGCCGCGCGCGGCGCATACGGCGTCCGTGGGCACCATGGCGTCAAGGCGGCGAAGGCACACGGTTGCGCGGTTGGCGACCATGCGCTCCGTGGGATATTGAAAGAGGTTCTCGCTCTTTACGCGTACAATGACCTGCTCGTCGCTTGCGCCCTGCATACGAAGGGCAGCGACGATGCGCATCTCATGCGGGAGGAATTGCTCGCGGGTGAGCACCCCCCCCGAACGCTTTTTGTGGTTACATCCACA
>CAVKNR010000010.1:0-18652 GCA_963657575.1 Sodaliphilus sp. | reverse complement strand
GGTCGGATCAGAGTTCTCGAGATCGGTAATCGCATGGCGGCGAAGCAACCGTCCATGCTCGTCTCGAGGCAGCGAGGCATAGAGCGCCACGGTGCGACGAACGGCGCCATCGCCCTGGCAATGCAAGGAATATCGGAAGCCGTCAGCATCAATTGCACGCAGCTCGTTCTCAATCAGATCCCACTCTGGCTCCTCGACGACCGTCTTGCCGGCAGCGCCCGCATCGGCCGTGTCCTCATAGGGATCAATCATCTCGGCAAGCCCCGCCCATACGCCGCGATCGGTCATACGGTTGAAGCCAGAAAAACGAACGAACGGTCCCCGGAAGCGCTCTCGCGCCTCGCGGGCATATGCCAGATTTGCACCGGCACCCACAGGCTGCGACATCATAGAGACGCGAACCGTCAGCTCACCAGATTCCTCACGGCGAGCCATTTCGTCGGCAAAGCCGTAGTAGTCATCAAACGCCATCTCCTTGATGGCGGTAACGCCGCGCTCGTTAAGCATGCTCATGTAGTCCGAATACCCCGCACGTACCTCGGGCAGCGCGAGGAAATCGCTCATCATGCGCCAGATCTTCTCGGCATAGCACGCCTGGGGCGTAAAGCCGTATCGCGCACTGGCGGCAGCATTGAGAACGCAGGTCTCCGCACCCGGTGTAAAGCAGACGACAGGGATATCGCCAAAACAATCGTCAAACACAGCTGCCGTATTTGCGTTCTCGACATCCGATGCCAACGTTTCGGGTAGGTTGTGGCCAAAAGCCGCCGCGCAATCCGGATGATCTTCTTTCCATGCACGCAAGAGCGACACGGCCTCTTTGGCATCATCGATGCCGGACAGATCAGTCCCCAACGTCCGCAGCGCCCAACCTGTATAGAAGGTATGCACATCGATCAGGCCGGGCATGACAGTGCGGTCGCCCAGGTCAACTACCTCGTCCGCCTGGGTCAAATACGAAGCTACCTCACACTTGGCGCCGACAGCCTCAATTCGATTGCCACGGACCGCTACGAAACCTTCAAACGGCAGGTCCCCCGTACCGGTAAAGACGCTCTTAGACGTCAGGACCGTCAAACGATCAGACATCACAACCACCTACACCGGAAGCATGCCAGAGATTGCCGTTACAATCACGCCAAAGACGACCATGAAAATGAAGAACTTCCAAATGGTCTTCCACCATTGGCCAAACGAAATCCTAGCCACGGCAAGACCGGCGACCGTCATGCCCGCCACGGGGCTGATGGTGTTGATGGTCTGGTTGGCAAACTGGAGCGCGGTGACGGCCGCCTCGGGATTGAGGCCCATGAGCTCGGTCAGGGGGCCCATAACGGGCATGGTGAGCGCCGCCAGGCCAGAACTCGAGGGAACCAGCAAAGAGAGCAGGCCAAGAACGATATACATAAACGTGGTGTAGACGGCGGCGGGTGCACCGGCAAGCGCGGTAGCGAGCGCCTGGAGGATGGTGTCGATGATCATGCCGCCCTCGGCGATGACCAGAATACCGCGAGCGATACCGATAACGATGGCAGCGTACGCAAAGTCGGCGAGACCCTTAACGAACTCCTCTGCGATCGTCTGCTGGTCAAGGCCGCCCAGGATACCGGCAAGCAAGCCCATGCCAAGGAACACGGCGGAAATCTCATTCATGTACCAGCCCTGGGTAACAAGACCCCAGACGATAATGCCCATACCGCAAGCAAAATCGATAAGCACGAGCTTCTGACGGATAGTGAACTCTTCCTCGATGGAGGCATCGGTCACGGAAAACTCGATACGCTTGAGCTTATCGTCCTCGTACACAATGGACGACTCGGGGTTTTTCTTGACGCGCATGGCGTAGCGCATGGCCCATACGATACCGACGGCAGTGAAGATGACCCAAGAAACGGCGCGCAGCCACAGTTGCGGATTACCCTCGATGCCAATGATGCCTTGGGCGATCAAAACATTAAACGGGTCGATGGTCGAAGCACAATATCCCAGGTTAGGACCAAGGAAGCAGATGATGAATGCCGTCATCGAGTCATAACCGATACCCATCATGATGGGAATGAAGATGGCATAGAACGGCAGGGCTTCCTCAGACATACCAAACGTAGTGCCGCAAATGGACAGCAATGTCATCGTGATGGGAATGATGAGGATGTCCTTGTTCTTGAGCTTTTTAATCACACGGCTCATGCCGGCATTCAAAGCGTTGGTCTTGGTGATGATCGCGAACGATCCGCCAATCAATAAGACGAACGCAACGACGTCGGCAGCCTCCTGGATGCCCTTGGTGGGCGCTTGCAGGACCGCGAAGATATCCTGACCCAGATTGATGGTCTCGCCGGTCTCGGAATCGGTGTAGTTCTTATCGACCTGTTCATAGGTTCCAGCAACGGCGACTTCACGCTCGCCCGCTGCTGTCGAAATCGTCTTGCGCTGATACTGACCAGAGGGAACGATCCAAGTCAGGACCGCAAAGACAACGATCAGCAAGAACATGATCGTATAGACATGCGGTAGTTTGAACTTAAAACGTCTGTTTGTCTTCTTCGCCTTCGTATCTGACATAGATACCTCCAAAGAACTCGAGACTGCATCGCATCTCGCTTCAACGTTTGCATAAGGCAAACGTTCTATGACGTCCCATAGATTACCAGCAGCTTTTTTCTTCATCAAGATAATTTCAAACTGATTGCCGCAACGCGGTTGAACGGTTGTGTTCGCGCCGTGAACGGTATGGAAACGCCCGGTGAGATGATCCACCGGGCGCTTCCATTCGCAATGTCCTAGATGTCAAAAACGTAGCGAGACCCAACGATCCGCTGACGACCGATGATAAACGGCCGTCGCTGCTCATCGAAAAAGAAGGCTTCCATATAAAACAAGGGTTCGCCAACGGGAACTGCCAACAGCCGAGCGACCTCGGGCGACGCGCACGCGATCTCGAGCGTGCACGGGTCGGTAAACGCGGGCGTGCGGCCCGTCCGGTTGCGCACGAACTCAAAAATGGATTGGTTAGATAGAGGTGCCGTTGATAGATAGGCGTTGTCCTCGTAAACGTATATGTTGTTCTCGAGCATGACGGGGACTCCATCGGCAGTACGTACACGCTCAACGCAAATCAAATCAGTTCCAACGGGAACACCAAAGAACTGCGCTTCGGTAGAATCTGCCGGCAGTATCTTTCTCGAAATGACGCACGCCCCCGGCTCCATTCCGTTAACGCGGCATGCGTCCGAAAAACTCTGAACGTCATCCTTCTGGCGAATCTTGCGCTTAAGCTTGGGGGCATTGACAAACGTGCCTTTCCCCTGCCGCTTCGTTAGATAGCCCTGCTGGACGAGCTCCTCAATAGCGCGTCGCACGGTAACGCGGCCAACTTTATAGCTCTCAGCCAATTCGAATTCGTTGGGTATCCGCGCGCCCGCCTTGTAGGCACCGGAGTTGATTTCGTTTTTAATGATATCAATAACCTGTTGGTACAGCGGTATCGCTGCTTTACCATCAGTTAGCCCTTCAGTCGGTGGCATATACCCTCTCCCAGCACAATTAAGTCTAAAACGGGCTTAAGGGCATTCAGCAAGTCCTTAAGCCCGCATTAGCATAAAGTATGCTTGCTGCCGCACCAAAATGTCGGGTATTTACTCATCAGACCCGAAAAACGCGCAACTACCTCACCCCTAAGAAAGCGTGAGCAGCTCCGGCAGCTGGTCGATAATCTTGTCCGCGGCATCCTGGCTAAAGCCAAAGCGCTCCTCGCGCTTGGCAATGACTGTCAGGCCGGCTCGCTTGCCGGCAGTGATGCCAGGCACCGAATCCTCGACGCAGCAGCAGCGATTCGCGGGCAGCCCCAGCAGGTCCAGCGCATGCAGGTAGATGTCGGGCTCGGGTTTGCTCTCCTTAAACTGCTCGCCGCTCACCACATACTCAAAGGCATCAGACAGCCCGCATGCGTTGAGCACTTCCTCGATGCTAACCATGGGAGACGAGCTGGCAAGCGCCACGCGAACGCCACGGCGCGGCAGCTCTCGAATCGTATCCACGGCGCCTGGGTTAATCAAAGCCTGATAGTCACGCGGACGCTTATGCGCCCACTCGTCCCAACGGGCCAACGCCTCCTCGCCAGTGAAGTGTCCCTTACCGGCGCGCTCAAACCAATCGACCAGCATATGCAGGAAGAACTGATGCGAGGTACCGACCTGCCCATTCAACTCCTCTTGAGTCAGATTAAGTCCAAGCTCCTTGGCAAACGCGGCAGTCTCGCCCAAGTAGTAATACTCGGTATCGACAATGACGCCGTCCATGTCAAAGATAACGGCGTCGAACGGAAATGCGGACACGGCACCCTCCCTAACAAAAGGACGCCCGCAAGCAGGCGCCCGAGCCATGCATTAATCGGCGATTCTAACCCAGCAGCTTATCCAGCGCCACCGCAATGCCATCTTCGTTGTTATCGGCGGTCACCATCTGGGCTACAGCCTTAACCTCTTCGACGGCGTTACCCATGGCAACACCGGTGCCGGCCCACTCAATCATGGACTTGTCGTTCTGGCCGTCGCCAAACGATACGACCTCACTGGCATCGATGCCGAGCTTGGGCAGGGCACCCTCGAGTGCGCGGGCCTTGTCGATACCGGGCGCCGTGTACTCAAAGTACCAGTCGGCCGTAAACATGCCCGAAAGCGTCTGCTTAAAGGGCGCATACATCTCCTCGTAATGCGCCTGCAGGTAGGCCGGATCGCCCGCCGTCAGCAGCTTGTCCACGGGATAAGCATCAGCGACCTCATGCAGGCTCTCCACCTCGCGAATCTTAAGATCGCACGCATCGCGCTCGTATTTGACGATGTTTTTCTGCGGGCCGTCAGGCAGCGTGATCATGCAGTGATACGAATCCACGACATGCAAATCGCGACCGAGCGAAATCATAGGGATCACGTCAAAATTACGCAGGTGATCAATCAGACGGTGCAGCTCGTCAGCCGGCATAGCCTGGTCAAAAAGGACCTCATCGGTCTGAGCGTCGACCACATGCGCGCCATTAAAGGCCACCAGCAGACCGTCATGGTTTTGAAGGTCGAGCTCTTGCGCCAAGGCGTGCAGCCCCCATGCGGGACGGCCCGAAGCCAAAATGAGCTTAATGCCCGACTCCTGCGCCGCGAGCAGCTTCTCGCGCGTACGCGGGCTAATCACTTTCTGATCGTTGGTGAGCGTACCGTCGATATCCATCGCGATGGCTTTGATTGCCATATATGCCTCCCTGTCATTGAATAACCTTGTCTGAGTCATCATACAGAACAGCCACCGCGACTCCGTTTGCAACGGGAAAAATGTCATATTGTCCCGAACATGAACGGCGTGTGGTCGTGAAGCTTTATCGCTCAGGTCAAATATGTCTGCTAGCGACGCTCATCCGTCGGTGCGCCCTCGACGATCGCGATGCCCGCCGATGCGCCTAACGCGCTGGCGCCGGCCTCGATGAATGCGCAAGCCTCTTCGTAATTATGGATACCACCCGCCGCCTTGATTGCCACGGCATCGCCGAGCACCTCGTGCATCAGCCGCACGTCCTCGAGCTTAGCACCGCCAAAGCTTCTGCCGGTCGATGTCTTAAGGAATCCCGGCTTGGCCTCCAGCGCGATCTCGCATACACGGCGCTTGGCGGCGTCGTCGCCGTCCAGCTTGCACATCTCGACGATTACCTTGTCAGTGATGCCATGCGCGCGACAAAAATCAGCAATGGTAGTCATCTCGCGCTCGATGGCATCAAAATCGCGGTTCTCGATCGACCCCTGATTCAAAACGTAGTCAATCTCGGTAAAGCCACACGCAGCGTATTCCTCAAACCTCGCAAGCTTCTCCTCAAGCGTCATAGTGCCCTGGGGAAAGTCGATGGCGCCGGCAAGGATGATGTCAGAGCCCTCGAGCATGGCGCGGCCCGTCTCGTACTCCTGAAGGTTCGCAAATACGCAGCGAAAGTTGTACTTTAACGCCTTCTCGACATACTGCTCAAACGTGTCCTCGGGGGCATCGATATAGTCGATGTATTTATTGATGGGTTTGGCAAGTGTCATGCTGGGCCTCCTTGTTCAGGACTGACAACCGATTCGTGGTTTCACGCGAAAAACCACGTTCAATGTACGCCCGACATACAAGGACAGCGTCCGCATTCCGACAAGTGGTATGAAATTAGCTGTAAACGTATATTTACAGACAGCGAATGGCACCGCACGCGGATGCCGACAGCAAGACATCCCCCCTCAATACACCCTCATGCCCCTTTACTGTTTGCGACCAGAAATGATGAGCTGCACAACGTCGTTAGCGGTCGAATTCGACCTCTGACGACGTCACGCGACTCATCGTATCCGACCGACAACAGAAAAGGGGCACGTTCGCATAGCGTGGCGCGTGACGGTTGCAAAACCACCCCATTTGAAACAAACGCAAAAAAGTACTTGCAAAGACGCGTTCCGACATATAAGTTGATAAAAGACCGCCGTTGCGGTTTTAAGTAGATCGAGCATATGAAATTTCAGTTTTTAGCGTGTAAGAGAAAGAAGATCGGCAAAGTACAGCCCCAAACGCAATGACAACTTAATGAGGTAACTGCCACATGTGAGGCACCCAGGGCATTGCTGTCTCGATTTTGAGCACGATGCCTTCCGCCTTGCATGGGCCGTTCCATCCCGCCCCTGCAGCAACTGCCTCACGGGCTCATTGAAAACCGCATAGCACCCCAACGTCAGCACATCACCCACGGCAAGCACATCACTCACGACAACCAACACATCAACAAACAGCACGAACATCAACCGATTGGAGAAGCTATGACAAACCACCACGCTGAAGACGGCGATAAGAAAAGCATTCTGGATGCCCGCATTGAGCGAGCATATGCAAACGAATATGACGCCGCCTTTGCCGCCGCGACCATCAAGAACTACGCGTCGCTACCGCTCGCGACGATCTTGGCCGACCACCCTCAACTGCTGAAGCGCTGCACAAAGATCATGGGCGACCCCGACATTCGCAAGCTGACAGACCCCTACGCCCCAAAACGCGACAACGATTCGTACGTTCTTACCGTAGGCTGCCTAGCCCATATGCTTACGGCGCTCGACACGAAACTCAAGCTCGAATGGGAACCCGACGAGCGTCATGAACTCGAAAGCAAGTGGAATACCCTGCGCACCGCACTGTTCCTTCCGTTGGACGGCCTCAAGCGCTGCAACGTCGAGCTCAATACACAGGCGCGGCAAAAGCCCGGGACCACGGGGCAGAAAACTCCAAGACCCCATGCGGCCATCGTCGACCGCAACCGATATAACCGCATGACCGCGCACTTTTCCGCCGAGGGAGCAGCCATAAGGACACTGATCGACCTGCTGTGCCTCCTGAGCATCAACGAGCTATTTGAGGGCTATCTCGCCCTTGTTCCCGCGACGGCGCCCAAGTCGGTAGCAAAGATCATCGAGACCTGCAGACGCCAGTTTGAGCGCCATCGCAATGGCAGCGAGATGAACGCCAGCATCGCGCAGTACTACGCGGCTCATTACAAAAATGACGGATGTGCCCCTGTCGAGCATCAGCTGCGGCTCGCCTACACCACGCCCGTCGCAACGCTCCATCGCTTTGGAGCCCTTGGCGCTTGCGAGCCGCACGAACAGGCAGCCTGCCCCACAACCGAGCTCGATCTCAGGCTCGGACGAACCCTGTAGCCCGCCAGCCCCTCCGCGGGCAACAATCCTATTCCACAACACAACCAACAGAAAGGAGTCCTCATGGACACCAATCATTCCCCCATCATCAGCCCCCTCACCATGCGTGAATCCGCCCGAGGTATCACGCTCACCAGCATTTACGATGAGATGCTCGCCCGTCGCGAGCTCTCCGTCATGGGAAACATCGAAACCCCGATGGCCCACGACCTATGCCAGCAGATCCGCCTGCTCGATGCCACCGACCCCAGCCGCCCCATCACCATATTTGTCGCCAGCGTCGGCGGAAGCGTGCGATCGGGTCTTGCGATCTATGACGCCATGCGCCTCGCATCGTGCCCCATCCGCACCGTCTGCCTGGAATTCGCCGCGTCCATGGGCGCCGTGATCTTTATGGGCGGCGACGATCGCCGTATGGCGCCCCATGCAGAGCTCATGATTCACGACCCGCTGATCCCCCAGGGGGCAGGCGGCTCGGCACTTGCGCTGCAGGAAACCAGCCGGCGTCTCATGCAGACCCGCAAGACCCTCACGCAAATCCTCTCGGACCGCAGCGGCCTCACGCCCAAGCGCATCCAGTCCCTCACTGCAAAAGACACCTACCTTTCGGCCGAGCGCGCCGTCGAGCTCGGCTTTGCCCACGAAATCCTCTCGACCACCAAGGAGGTCGCCCATGTCTAACCTCGCCAGCCGTCTCGCCGCATCTGAGTCCGCATCGTCCACCATCCTCGCCAAGGATCGAACGCTTTCCTGCGACACCCGCCAAACGGGACTCAACAACAATGCACTTGTGATCGGCCCCTCGGGAGCCGGCAAGACCCGAAACGTCCTCAAGCCCAACCTGCTGCAAATGAACGCAAGCTACATCGTGCTCGACACCAAAGGCACGCTCTGTCGCGAAGTGGGACCCGTGCTGGCAGCCCACGGTTACCGCGTGCAATGTCTCAACTTCGCCGACCTCAACACCGTCCCGGCCCTTGCGCCCGGCATCGAGCGCTGCGGCTACAACCCCCTGAGGCACATTCGCCGCAAGGCGGACGGCAGGCCCAACCAGCAGGACATCCTCTCGGTGGCAAAGGCCATCTGCCCCATCGAGGACAACAACCAGCCTTTTTGGGATCATGCGGCGGCAAACCTGCTGTCGTGTCTTATCGCCTACGTCACCGAACAGCTACCCGCCGACGAGCAGACGATCAGCTCGGTCATCAAGCTGATCGAGCACCTGCAGGACGGTGCCACAGGTCGATTGTTTGACGACCTGATCACGACCGACCCCCAAAGCTATGCCCTCTCGCTATGGCGGCGCTACGCCATTACGCAAAATGCCGAGCGCATGCACGCGAGCATCGTCGGCATCCTTGCCGAAAAGGTCATGTGTCTGGGATTCGACGGTGCGGCACAGCTCTATCGTGAGTGCCATCAGGCGGACTTCGCTTCCATGGGACACACCCCCTGCGCCCTGTTTGTAACCGTGAGCGATATTGACCGCAATCTCGATCCGCTGACCGGCCTCTTTATTTTGCAGGCGTTTATGGGCCTCATTCGTGAGGCCGATAGGCAGCCCGACGGCAGCCTGCCCGTGCCCGTGCGCTTTATGCTCGATGACTTCGCAAATCTGCAGATCCCCCAGATCGACAACGTGCTCTCGATTATCCGAAGCCGCAACATCTGGGCAACGCTGCTGCTGCAGTCGACCAACCAGCTCGATGCGCTCTATGGCGAGGCACGCGCACGCTCCATCATGGGCAACTGCGACACGCATCTGGTGCTGGCGTTCCAGGATCCCGAGAGTGCCCGGGTGTTTTCCGACCGCGCCGACGCGCTGCCCAGCACGCTCATGGCGACGCCGATCGATCGCTCGTGGCTCTTTGTGCGCGGTCGCACTCCCGAACAGGTCGAGCGCTTTAGGCTCGAAGACCATCCGCTCTACGGGGAGCTGCCCGAGGCGCAGCGAGACCATGCGGAGGCCGAGATCTAGGCGCAGGGTTCTCGCGGCGCGCGGCGCCCCAGCGATGTTCCACAAAGGCCGTGCGCCCCGGGACTACGGCAAAGCAAAGGGGCCCGCATCCGATAGGATACGGGCCCCTGACTATAAGGCGCGATGCGTTAACAGCAGCGACTACTTGCGATGCGCGCGATAGAACTCGATGAGCGCCTGGGTCGAAGCGTCCTGCTCGGCCTTGGCGGCGTCATCGTGGAAGGCCGGGGTAATCTGCTTGGCAAGCTGCTTGCCCAGCTCGACGCCCCACTGGTCGTAGGAGTCGATGCCCCAGACCGTGCCCTCGACAAACGTGATGTGCTCGTACAGGGCGATGAGCTCGCCGAGTGCGAACGGGGTCAGCGTGTCGCCGAAGATCGAGGTCGTCGGGCGATTGCCCTCAAAGCAACGGGCCGGGACGATCTGCTCGGGCGTGCCCTCGGCACGAACCTCATCGGCCGTCTTACCAAAGGCGAGCGCCTTGGTCTGGGCCAGGAAGTTGCCCAGGAACAGCTCGTGGACATCCTGGCCGCCGTCGGTCGCAGGGTTGGCGGTATTGGCGAAGGCGATGAAGTCGGCCGGAACCACCACAGTGCCCTGGTGCAGCAGCTGATAGAAGGCATGCTGGCCGTTGGTGCCGGGCTCGCCCCAGAAGATCTCACCGGTGTCGGAGGTCACGGCGCTGCCGTCCCAGCGGACATGCTTGCCGTTGGACTCCATGGTGAGCTGCTGCAGGTAGGCCGGGAAGCGGTGCAGGTACTGGCAGTACGGCAGCACGGCGTGGCTCTTGGAACCGAAGAAGTTGACGTACCAGACATTGAGCAGGCCCATCAGCGCGACGGCGTTGTTCTCGAGCGGGGTGTTGCAGAAGTACTCGTCGATGGCGTGGAAGCCCTCGAGGAACTGCTGGAAGCGCTCGGGGCCGAGCACGACGATCAGCGACAGGCCCACGGCGGAGTCAACGGAATAGCGGCCACCGACCCAGTTCCAGAAACCGAAGGCGTTGGCGGGGTCGATACCGAAGGCCTCGACCTTCTCGAGTGCGGTGGAAACGGCGACGAAGTGCTTTGCCACGGCCTCGGCGTTCTGCTCATCGGAGCCGTCGATGGCGCCCTGAGCCTTGAGCTGCTCGAGCATCCAGGTCTTGACCTCGCGGGCGTTGGTGAGGGTCTCGAGCGTGGTGAAGGTCTTGGAGACGATGATTACGAGCGTGGTCTCGGGATCCAGGCCCTTGAGCTTCTCGGCCTGGTCGTTGGGGTCGATGTTGGAGATGTAGCGGCAGTCGATACCGGCGTCGGCATAGGGACGCAGAGCCTCGTAGGCCATGACCGGGCCCAGGTCGGAGCCGCCGATGCCGATGGACACCAGATGCTCGATCTTCTTGCCGGTAACGCCCTTCCACTCACCGGAGCGCACGCGCTCGGCGAAGGCATACATGCGGTCGAGGACCTCGTGCACGTCGGCGACGACGTCCTGGCCGTCGACGATGAGCTGGCCCTTCTCGCTTGCCGGGCGGCGCAGCGCGGTGTGCAGGACAGCGCGGTCCTCGGTAGTGTTGATGTGCTCGCCAGAGAACATGGCGTCGCGGCGCTCCTCGAGCTTCACCTCGCGGGCAAGATCGCACAGCAGCTTGACGGTCTCATCGGTCACCAGGTTCTTCGACAGATCGAAGTGCAGGTCACCGGCGTCAAAGCTCAGCTTGTTCACGCGGTCGGCGTCAGCAGCGAACCAGGCCTTGAGGTCGATACCTTCGGCCTCGAGCTTCTCCTGATGAGCCTCGAGCGCCTTCCAAGCGGCAGTCGACGTAGCATCGATAGGTGCGGCAACAGTTGCCATAGAGTCCTCCTCAGCATACGGGCGCACGCCTCCATGCGCCCGGACATTCAGATGCCACTATTCTAGCGCAGGTCAAGACTACAATCAGCGAGCGTTGCCAATCGGCCCCCAAACGGCAACCGATTAAAAAGGGACAGGCTTATTTTGGCAGGTCAAACGCTTTACCAACCAAAAATAACCCGTCCTTTTATGGCAAATATTAGGCCGCGGCGCAGATGCTACCGAGCAACTCACGCAGAGGAGACCCGATGCCCTCCAGCAGTTCGGGCGCGATAATGGCAAAAACGGGAACCTCACCGGTGCCCACGACAGCAGGCGCCTTGCCCTCCGAGAGAATGCATCCATAAGGGACAAAACCGTCTTCGCCGGCATCGAGCGCCGCCATGCGACGCGCGAGCTCGCGCGCAAAGCCAGCAGTATCGGCATCGCCAATCGCCAGGACAAAGTCCACGCCCTCATCGGTTGCCAGGGCTACGGCCTCATCGACCAAATCGTCTCCCCCGTCGCCCCCGGCCGAACCGCAACGAAAGAGTACGCGTTCGAGCAGGGCACGATCGAGCGAGCCCAGCGCCGCCGAAACGAGCTCATCGCGCGTGTGCTTGTCGCCTCCCAGCACGACCAGTGCCTTGGTGCCGCCATAGTGGGCAACCAATCGCCCGCACCAGCGAGCCACATCCCCATCCGCAACCAAGCGCGTCGGCATACCAAACCCATAGTTGACCATTATCCCCACAACCCTTCCGTGCTTTATGGTGGTATCGATCGTTAGGCTCATGCTACGAAGCGAGCTTTTCCGAGCTGTTTCGCGCTCTTTAGGGCTGCGTTAAAACCCCGATGAAGCCGCACGACCATACTTGCCAAAAAGGGACAGATTTTGACGGTGTCCGTGCAAGCGGGTATTATCGAACAGGTATTCGATAAGAACATGTGTTTGATGGAAGGGCACGGATGGCGCACGAGCAGCACACCTATATCTGCATCGACCTCAAGACGTTTTATGCCAGCGTCGAGTGCGTCGACCGTGGGCTCGATCCGCTCACCACCAACCTGGTCGTTGCCGACGAATCGCGCGGACGCACGACCATCTGCCTCGCTATCACGCAGGCCATGAAGGACTTAGGTATTCACAACCGCTGCCGTCTGTTCGAGATTCCCGACGGCATCGACTGCATCAAAGCAGTGCCGCGCATGCAGCACTACATGGAGGTGTCGGCGCAAATCTACGGCATCTATCTGGAATACGTCAGCCCCCAGGACGTGCACGTCTACTCAATTGACGAGTGCTTTATCGACGTGACACCCTATCTGGACCTCTATCACACCGATGCGGAAGGCTTCGCCTGCATGTTGCGCGACGAGGTCCTGGCGCGCACCGGCATCACGGCGACGGTCGGCATCGGCCCCAACCTATTCCAGGCCAAGGTTGCACTCGATATCACCGCCAAGCACGTACCCAGCCGCATCGGCATACTCGACGATGAGACCTTTCGCAAGGAAATCTGGCCCCATCGTCCCATCACCGATATCTGGGGCATCGGCCCCGGCGTGGCAGCACGACTCGAAAAATACGGCGTCTACGATCTGATGGGCGTCGCGGCGCTCGACGAAAACCTGCTTTACGACGAGCTCGGCGTCAATGCCGAGTATCTCATCGACCACGCCTTCGGACGCGAGCCGACAACCATCGCCGATATCCAAGCCTATCGCCCGCAAGCAACTTCGACCACCACAGGACAGGTGCTCTCGAAGGGCTATGCCTACGAGCAGGCCTACACCGTCTTGCGCGAGATGGTCGACAACGCCGTGTTGGACTTGATCGATAAGCACGTGGTCTGCGACAGCATCTCGCTCTTTGTGGGCTACGCGAGCGAGCGCGCCGACATACGCAGGCTTGATGCCAGCGGTACTGCACAATATGTGGACGGATGCGGACACCTGCGCTCGAGTACGTCGAGCATCGAACCCACCGCAACCGCCGGCCCCGAGCTCGCGCCCCGTGCTCCCAAGCCCGTCCAGCGCGATGACGAACGGCGCCGCCTGGTGCGCGAAGCGCAGGCAATCGATGGCATCTTTGTGGGAGAGCATGGTGGCAAACCGCGTGGTGGCTATGCCGCGCTCTTTGCGCACTCCAACGCCTCGCGCAAGCTGCCCGAGCGTACCAATTCGTTTAAGAAGATCATGGGCTATTTCGATGAGCTCTGGGCGCAGACTGTCGATCCCAAACGACCGGTCAAGCGCATCAACCTGGGCTTTAGCAATCTTGTGCCCGAGGAATTTGCCACCATCGATCTGTTCAGCGATATCGAGGCCGATGAGCGCGAGCGCGACCTGGCGCGCGCCGTCCTGGCCGTGAAAGGCAAGTACGGCAAGAACGCGCTCGTCAAGGGATTAAGCTTTACCGCCGGCGCCACCGCGCGCGAGCGCAACGATCAAGTTGGAGGACACCGTGCCTAAACCCAAACAACAGCCCATGCGCCCGCCGACCGCCTTCGAGCGCCTGGCGGACCCCGAGGGCAGACGCCGCGCAGCCGACCCCAACCTCACTGCCAACGGTGCCGTGCGCGCCAACCGCGCCGCACAGTTTATGCCCTTTGCCGCCCTCACGGGATACTACGAACTCGTGCGCAAGCAGGAAATCACCGTCGAGCAAAAACGTGAGCTCACGGAAGAAAAAGCCCTCGAGCTTTCGCAAAAGCTCGAGGGCCTCAAACGCGGCGACTTGGTGCGCGTCACCTATTACGATACGTACGGCTATCGTAGCCGCACGGGCATTCTCGACGAAGCGTTACCCGCATTCAAGCTGCTCAAACTCAGGGATATCGCCATCAACTTCGACGATATCCAGGACATTGAGCTACGCGGACGAGCCTAGCGACGAGAACGCTTGCGCAAGACGAGAGCAATGCCAAGCACTGCGGCAGCTGCAACCAGCAATCCCAAGACCAGCGTGAGGGTCGAGTCGCCAGCGCGAGGCAGCGAGCCGTCCTTCGGAGTCTTCTTAGCGGTCGTCGTGACGGTGGTCGTGGTGCTGCTCGACTGGTCGTTGCCACCCGTCTGGCTGCCGCCAGGCTGATCGCCGCCACCCGGCTGCGAAGGATCGGTGGGTTCCGTCGGATCCGGAGTACCGGGATCAACCGGATTCTCCGAATTCTCCTTGCGCTGGATCCAGACCTGGCAACCATAGAACGGGTTGGCGGTACCAAGGCACAGACCCTGGTTGGTCACCGCAAAGGTGCGCAGACCATGGTTATACGGATCGTTAAAGCCATTGGTCGTCAGCGTCGTAAAGTTCACGCCGTCCTCGGTCACATACATATCAAAGCCGCGCTCGGCATCGCGCAGGTAACACATGCACGTAAGGACACTCTGCAACTTCTTGAGGTTCTCCTCGCTCAGCAGCTTATCGAGCGCATCCTGAATATCGCTCGGCAGCTCGGTGCCATAGGCATCCTCGTACTGCTGCTTAAGGCTCTCATAGCTATCGAGCATGTCCTGATACTGGTCGGCAAAGGACTTGAAGTACGCGATCTCGCCATCGATCTTCTGGACATAAGCGGCGTCGTCCTCAAAGTCCTGGGACATCGTCGCGGCCTGATCGCAAAGACCGCCCGCGGCATCCTCCAGCGCATCGCTCAGATCGCCAAAGCCCTTAGCAACCTCGGTCTTCTCGTCATCGACATCGACGGCCTTGTTTGAATCATCAACCTCAGCAGCTTCGTTCGAATCATCGACCTCGACGGCCTCGTTTGAATCATCGTCCGCAAGCGTGTTCACGGGAACGATGGGGTCGTCAGGCGATTTCTTGTCGAGCAGGTGATCGAGCAGGTCCCTAAGGCGCTGAACCTGAGAGTCCCACTCCTCGGGCGTCATATCGATAATGTCGCCATTGGAGAACTGGCCGATCGGCTCAAGCAGGCTCGCGGTATCAAAGGTACCGATATACAGCTTGCCGTCGAACTTCTGCATGCGCCAAATGTACTGGTTCTCGTTTCGGCCAAAGCCCGAAGTCAGGCCGGAAATACCGCCCTCGGGGAACATGTCGGTGCGATCGCCAACGACGAGCTCCATGTTCTCGTCCTTGTCCATGCGATAGATGTTAACCGACTGCCCAAGATTGGCATTCACAAACGAGCAGTCAACGCCACCCATGCTGCCCTTGCCGCCCTCTTCGGTGTTGGATTTGTTGAACAGGATGCGCTCGAGGGCAATCTCCTCGTCGTTGTATTCACCGATATAGAGGTAGTCGTTGTAGACGATGAGGTTGGCAGCGCCAGAACGGGTACGGGCAGGATCGATGCCAAAGCAGTACTTTGCACCGTCCGTCTTCTGATCGCCGACAATGGGAGTCCACGAATAGCTGCCGTCGGCATTCTTGTCGCCACGGACCATGGCAAACGACTGCATGGAATTATCATCGGGAGCGTTCTCGGGCGTACCGGTGCAGATGGTCGCATAGAGATGGCCATTGTACGAGACCATATCCCAAATGGCGCCGCCGTAGATGCTGTCCTGATAGCGAATCGCCGGATAGCCAAACAGCGTCTCCGAGTTGGCAATCTCGGTGAAGCTGTCCTGGCCCTTCGAGGGGTCAGACGACGTCAGGATTGTCGACACAAAATTACCGTTCGCGTCTTTACCCACATTACTGATGACGAGCTGGCCATCATGGACGCACATGCCGCGGATACCGGTAGAAATGCCCTGCTTGTAGGCAGCACCGTAATCCTGCATGCTCGAAAGGCCCTGATAGACAACTTTGTACTCATCCGTCTTAGGATCGATCTCGTATACAGCAGGCAGGCCGCCTTTGCCGTCATTGGTCCTGACGCTGCCGCAGAAATAGAGCTTACCCTTATAGCTCACGGCATTGCGGAACAAAGGAGCGACGCCGTTGAGCGATTCAGAGAGTAGCAGCTTGGTCTCACCGGTCTTGGTATTGATCTTGACCAAGATGCCGCCGCTGTCCTTGTCGGCCGTGCCGTCCTCCTTCTGCTGTCCATAGAAGAAGGTACCGTTAAACATGGCCTCCAGCGTCAGGCGCATGGTTTCGACATCAAAGGAATCGCCCAGCGTGCTGTTCATGAGCGTCAGCGTGTTGCCCATCGCCGCATAGCAGGTGCCCACATAAAGCCAGTCACCATAGCTCGCAGCCGCCCAAGTGTAGCTCTGGCCGCGATCGCCTTCGTTGTTGGCCGTATTACCATCGGCGCCCGGAACGGCAACGGCACCGTTACCCTGGTAGTCGACGATGCCATCCGGCTGCGACGTTCCTACCGTAGGATGCGAGAGCTTCTCAAAGGAATACCCATTTCCCGCATTGTAGGTAACGGCACCCGATGCGTCTTCGGCGTGCGCCGGCAGCGGCGATACCAAGATAGCGGCAAGCGCTGCCACCAAGCCAAGTGTTCCCACTCGTCTCATAAGGTTATAGCCTCCCCTGTCCTAAAGCCCAGTTTTAGCATTCTTCATTTCTGTCCACGGTTAATTGCAATCTGAGCACAGCAATAATCAGTGTATAAATATACACCTGTAATTTTTTGGACGGGTTCATAGATGCTCGATTGGTAGCGAATTCCGCGCAAACCGTCACCAAACTCCACTTTTGCCGCATCTAAAGGTTATTTTTGCGCAAATTTTTGGATGCCGATAGTCACAATGGGCAGGAGGCTGGTACCCACCGGAGAGGGCAACGCCTACATTTTCATAACGTAATAGCCCGCACCCCTCACTGCCGTCTCGAGTGTGTCGCGATCAACCGGGCGCTTCGAGCGCACGCGTGCCGTGTGGTCCGCGTACGTTACCGTAGCCCACACGCCATCAAGCGCATTGAGGGCATTCGTCACATTCCGGGCGCAGCCGTCGCAACTCATGCCGCCGATAAGGAGTTCCTCACGATAGGGGTAGTGGGACTCGTCGGTGTCTGCCACCACAACCTTTTTGGCCTTCTTGCCGCTCGCACCATCGCTGCAGCAACTCTTCCCGTGTGTCGAAGCGGCAATGCGACGCAGTCCAAAAAACATGCCGACGGCAATGACGGTCAGCACGATGAGATTCGCAGGGTTGAGCAAGTCACTCATGCGTTCCCCTTTCAGTAGCACTATCTAGATACCCCCATGGGGTGTCCCCATCTTAACCCAAAATCATGTCCGTTCGGTCAATTAGTTTTCCTCTTCAAACTTTTTTGTTGACCATGGCTTACTTTCGTGTATAAGTTTTCCTAGGCTAACAGTTTAGATCCGTAAGGAGCGACGTGACTCGAACCATAGACATCCCAACGTTTCAGGCAGCAGTCGTGCGCAACTGCTCCCCCACGCTCGCGGGCATCAAGCCGGCATCGCTCTTTACCTATCCAGGCACCTACGCCCACGGGGACGGCTCGACCGCAACAGAAACCATCGCGGAACGCCGAGCACGCCTGCTCAACGTTATCGCCCAGTGCAACCGCGAGCTTGACCCGCTCGGCATCCACCTGAGTGTTTTGGTCTGGCGGCCCTGCGGAGCGCTCGTGTATATGTACCGAGCCAAAAGCCTCACCACCTATTTCGCAGATCCTCGCGCCCAAACGGCGCTCGCCTCGGAAGGCTACGACACGAGAGACCTTTCGACATGCCTTGTGCATTTGGCATCACGCATCACGCTCGCGAGCAATAACGTCGCGGAATGCGCCTGTAACCAGACTCGATGCGCACTACCCCAGCAAACTAGCTGCAGCAACGACTGCACCTGCGAGTTTCCGCACGAAATAGGCTACTTCCTTGGATACCCCTACGACGACGTACACGAGTTTATCGTCCAGCGCGGCGAGAACTACAAGGTCTTTGGGGCCTGGAAGGTCTACACGAATGTCGAGCAAGCGCTTGCAATGTTTGACGCCTACCGCGCTTGCACTCAATACCTCACCTTTGTCTATCAGCAGGGCTGCAGCTTGGCGCAACTTGCCCAGGCAACCCGATAGAACATAGAAGCCGCGGCAACCTGCCGCACAACTGAAAGGACTCAACATGAGCAAGATCGCCGTCGTCTACTGGAGCGGCACGGGCAACACCGAGGCCATGGCAAACTTCGTTGCCGAAGGTGCAACCGATGCCGGCGCCGAGGCAGAGGTCATCTCCTGCGCCGACTTCTC